>JBOHSQ010000158.1:0-8479 GCA_050733295.1 Gemmatimonadales bacterium | reverse complement strand
GGGTGAGATCGAGGCGATCCCCCTCCCCGACGCCTCGGTGGACGTGATCATCTCCAACTGCGTGGTCAACCTGTCCGGGGACAAGGCGAAGGTGATCGCGGAGGCGTTCCGGGTGCTCAAGCCCGGCGGGCGGCTCGCGATTTCCGACATCGTGATTCGCGGCGAGGTTCCGCAGGAAGTACGGTCGTGCGTCGAGCTCTGGGTGGGTTGCGTGGCCGGCGCACTGACCGAGGAGCAGTTTCTCGGGCTGCTCGGCGGCGCCGGCTTCGAGGACGCCTCGATCGAGCCCACGCGGATCTACGAATTCGAGGACGCCAAGGCGTTCCTGTCCGTGGCCGGGCTCGACACCGAGGTGCTGGCGCGCGAGGTGAGCGGCCGGGTGATGGGCGCCTTCGTGCGGGCGCGCAAGCCGTGAACGGAGGCGGCCGCCCGCCGCTTCGGGTGCTGTTTCTCTGCACCGGCAACTCGGCGCGGAGCCAGATGGCGGAGGCGGTGCTCAACCGGAAGGGCCGGGGCCGGTTCGTGGCCGAAAGTGCGGGATCGCGACCGGCCGCCAGGGTGAATCCGTTCGCACTGGCGGCGCTCCGGGAGAGCGGAGTCGAGTGGCGGGGCCACCAGCCGCGCGGGCTCGAGGGGCTGGAGCGGGAGCGGTGGGACTTCGTCATCACCGTGTGCGACCGCGCCAGGGAATCGTGTCCGGTCTTCCCGGGGCAGCCGGTTCTGGCGCACTGGGGCATGCCGGACCCCGCCGAGGTGGAAGGGGATGACCGGGTGAAGCGCGCCGCGTTCAGCCAGGCGCTGACCCTGATCAACCGCCGGATCGACCTGCTGCTGGCGCTGCCGGCCGAGGGGCTCGAGCGGCTGGTGCTGGAGGCGCGGGTGCGGGCGATCGGCGAGGGGTAGTGCGGGGCCGCCGAGGGCACGGTAGCGCGATCCGGCTCGAGGCGTAGTATGGGGAGGACTCAGGCCGCGAAGCTGGAGGCCTCCCTTGCCGGACCTGTTCGCCCGCCTCCTTGAAGGTTTATCCGCCCGATATCGGCTCGAGCAGGAACTCGGCCGCGGCGGCATGGCCGTGGTGTACCTGGCCGATGACCTGAAGCATCACCGCAAGGTCGCGGTCAAGGTCCTCCTCCCCGAGCTGGCCCAATCCATAGGCACGGAGCGGTTCCTCAAGGAGATCGCGATCGCCGCCCAGCTCGCGCACCCGCACATCCTGCCGGTGCACGACTCGGGCGAGGCCGACGGCCTGCTCTATTATGTCATGCCTTATGTCGAGGGCGAGTCGCTGCGGGACCGGCTCACGCGCGAGCGACAGCTACCGATGGACGACACGGTCCGGATCCTCCGGGAGGTCGCGAGCGCCCTGCACTACGCCCATGCCCGAGGCATCGTACACCGCGACATCAAGCCGGAGAACATCCTGCTCCTCGACGGCCAGGCGGTGGTCGCCGACTTCGGCATTGCGCGGGCGCTGGATGCCGCGGGCACGGAGCCGCTGACCCGGACCGGCCTGGCGCTGGGCACGCCGTCGTACATGAGCCCGGAGCAGGCCGCGGGCGACCGGGGGCTCGACGGCCGCAGCGACGTCTACAGTCTTGGCTGCATGGCGTACGAGATGCTGTGCGGGGCGCCGCCGTTCACGGGGCCAAACCCGCAGGCCCTGATTGCCCGGCACACGCTGGACCCGGTCCCGCCGCTCAAGACCCTGCGGCCAACCGTCCCCGACGGAGTGGAGCGGGCGATCCAGCGGGCGCTGGCCAAGGTGCCGGCGGATCGTTTCGCCACCGCGGGACAGTTCGCCGACGCGCTCCAGGGTGCGGGCGCGGTGGAAGCACCGCGAGCGCCTCGCGTCGAGTCGCGTCGCGTGCTCGGCATCGCCCTCGCGGTCGCCGGCGTGCTCCTCGCCGGCGGCTGGGCCCTGGTCAAGGCTGCGTCGGACCGTGCCGCCTCCCGGATCCAGTCGCTCGCCGTCCTGCCGTTCGAGGCTCCGCCCGGTGGCCCCGACCAGGAGTACCTGGTAGCGGGGATGCACGAGGCGCTGATCGACGAGCTCGCGCAGCTGGGCGAGCTCCGGGTGATCTCGCAACGCACCATGCTGCAGTATGCCGGCAGCTCCAAGTCGGTGCCGCAGATCGCGCAGGAGCTCGACGTCGCCGGCGTAGTGGAAGGCTCGGTCGAACGGGACCGGGACTCGGTCAGGCTTCGGGTGCGGCTGATCCGGGCCCAGCCCCGGGAGGAGAACCTCTGGGCCCAGACGTACGCGCGGGGCACGGAGGACCTTTCGGTCATCCAGGCGGAGGTGGCCCGGGAAGTCGCCCGTCGGGCAGGCGTGCGGCTGGCGGACCGGCAGGAGGCCGGCCGTGACCGGCGCGTGGCCCCGGAGGTATACGAAGCCTACCTGCGCGGCATGCACTTCCTCGGCAAGCGCACGCCCGAGGATCGCCGACGCGGGATCGAGTACCTCCAGGCAGCAATCGACCGCGACCCCGGCAATGCGCTGGCCTACGCCGGACTGGCGCGGGGCTACGCCAGCCTGGGGCACGACGATGCGATGATTCCGGACGCACTGCCCCGTGCGCGCGCCGCGGCCGTGCGGGCCGTCGGGCTCGACTCCGGCCTCGCGGAGGGCCATGCGGCCGTCGGGCTCATCAAGTCGTACTACGAACGGGACTGGGAGGGCGCGGAGCGGGCATTCCGCCGCGCCATCCAGCTCAATCCCAGCGACGCCATGTCGCACTACCACTATTCCTGGTACCTGCTGCTCTTCGACCGGGTGGACGAGGCCATCCGGGAGCACAAGCTGGCGCAGGAGCTCGATCCCCTGACGCTCCAGCACACGGCCGACCTCAGCCTGCTGTACTCCTGGATCGGCCGCGCCGAGGACGCCTCCCGGGAAGCGGAGCGTGGGCGCGCGATCGACTCGGCCGATGCGCGGGTGCTGCTCGCCCTGGGCGTCGCCTACGCCGAGAAGGGGATGCCGCAAGAGGCGGTGGCGGCGCACGAGCGGCTTGCGGCCGTCTTTCCGCCCTGGTCGTGGGCCCTGGGCGGTACGCTCGCCCGATTCGGGCGCCGCGATGACGCGCTTCGCGTGGCGCGGGAATTGGA
This sequence comes from Gemmatimonadales bacterium, assembly GCA_050733295.1. Taxonomy (GTDB): domain Bacteria; phylum Gemmatimonadota; class Gemmatimonadetes; order Gemmatimonadales; family GWC2-71-9; genus JAICEH01. The sequence goes on along the minus strand of JBOHSQ010000158.1, from coordinate 5,374 downwards.
GGGCCGCCCGCCGACGTCGTGGCGGGCGTTCGGGTTGGCGTACGTATACGCCGCGCTGGGTGACCGCGACGCCGCGTTCCGCTGGCTCGGCTACGAGAGCCCCCACGCGTGGGTTCCGTGGGTCAGGAACTGGCCCCAGTTCGCCCCCATCCGGGACGATCCCCGGTTCGCCGAATTCCTCCGCAGCTACCGACTCCCCCCGTTCCCGCGCGAGGACGTCGGGCCACGCAGCTGAGCAGCGGCCCGGCCCGGCGTAAAGAGCGGCACCGCGTGGTGTCGATTCCGGACCCTCCCATTCGACGAAGGGGTAAGGCACACTGGGTGCCGAGGCCAGGAATCAACCCGGAGGAGTGCCATGCCGAAGCTGATCGCCAACACCTTCGTCACGCTGGACGGCGTGATACAGGCGCCGGGGGGCCCGGACGAGGACACGAGCAACGGATTTTCCCACGGCGGCTGGTCGGTGCCGTTCTGGGACGACACGATGCTCAGGACGATTGCGGACCTGTGCCAGCGCATGGAAGGCCTGGTGCTGGGCCGGAAGACCTACGAAATCTTTGCGGACCACTGGCCGAAGGTGCCGGACACCGATCCGATCGCGGCGAAGCTCAACCAGGTGCCGAAGTACGTCGCCTCGCGGACGCTGGGCCGGGTGGACTGGCAGAATTCGACCCTGCTCCCGGACGACCTGATCGGCGCCCTGGCCCGGCTGCGGGAGCAGCCCGGCAGCGAACTCCAGGTGCACGGGAGTGCCAACCTGCTCCAGACGCTGATCCGTCACGACCTGGTGGACGAGTACTCGCTGTGGTTGTTCCCCATCGTGATCGGAACGGGGAAGCGCCTGTTCGGCGACGGCGCCGTGCCGGCCGGCCTCAAGCTGCTGGAGACACGGACTTTCGACACCGGCGTGGCCGTCCTCCGATACCAGCGCGCGGGCGCACTCCGCCACGGCGACTTCGCGCTTCACCCGGCGGAGGAGGGGGTGGAGGCTTCGACGACCCAGGCGATCCTGGATCGGGAGCGAGCCGCGCTGGGCCGATCGGCTTGAGGCCACCTGCCCACCGCGGTCGGTTCGGTGGCCCCCGTCAGGCGGACTCGGTGTAAGTGCAGGTACAGGTGGCCGAGGCTAGCTGCTGCAGCGGGCGTCGCTCGGCGGTGACTGCCAGATGACGGCCAAGTGACGCGCGTCCCCCAGATTGGCCTGCGCCTTTTCCTTCTGCCTGTTCGATATCACGAGGTCGCCATGCGCTTCCCTAACCACTCCCCCCTTGGGTGTAGTTGCGGCAGTGCCCGTGCTCCTGGCCGCATGTAATGGCGAACCAGCTGCGACGACGGCACCCACGACGCCACCGAGCTTCAGCCAGACGAGCCCGCTTTCGCCCGGGCAATTCTACCTCTTCAGCCTAAGCTGCAGTCGCGCGGCCCCTGCTTCAGTCGCGACCGTCACCCCGAACAGCGTCTTTCCGGTACCTGCCATGGAATGCGGCGAGTCCAGTATTGGCATCGGTTTCACCGAGATCTTGTTCCGCATTTTCGTCATGGAACACCCTGGAACCATCATTGAGCTTTGCGAGGCCTTCGCCACCACCACTGGTGACTTCAAGTGCAGGAACAAGAAGTGGTCGGCGACATTGACCTTGACTGAAGCCCCGTGATAAGCCCGCCCCACGGGGACGCGAAAGCCCCGCCGGATGGGTAAGTCTCGGCGGGGCGCTCGTCTCTGGAACGGGCCTGGGAAGAGTTGAACTTCCGACCACACACTTATCAGGGGCCATCGAGGCGCTTCCACCTCCGTCGCTTGCACACACAGTGAAGCGGCGGACCGCACCATCTGCCCCTCACTAGCTCGGGACGAGGCCCTGCACGCCGACCACCGGAGCGGGGTCGGGGTGCGTCGGCGGATGCGCCGGCGGGCGTGTCGGTCGGAGCAGATCGTAGGTTCGCGCGGCCGCGAGCATGCCCGTGATCGGGGCGACCCAGTAGAGCCAGTGGCCCGCCCACAACCCGCTGGCCACAGCGGGGCCGAGAGTACGGGCCGGGTTCATGCTCGCCCCCGTGAGTGGACCGAGGAGCGCGCAGAAACCCACGGTAAGCCCCACGGCGAGCGCTGCGACGCCATCGGCCACTCGGTCATCGGTCGCGACCGCCATGATGACGAGCATCAGCACGAACGCAAGGAGCCATTCGACGACGAACGAGCGCGCGATGCCGATATGGGGCAGCGTGGCCCCGACCTCACCGATCGTGCCGAGGAGTACCCGCAGCAGCAGGGCGGCGCCGATCGCCCCAGTGCACTGCGCGGCGACGTAGGACGGCAGCTCGCGCGTCGGGAAGCGCCGCAACGACCAGAAGGCGAGGGTGACGGCCGGATTGAGGTGCGCGCCCGAGATGTGACCCAGGGCCACGATCATGGCGAGCACCACGAAGGCGAAGCCGAGGGCGATGCCCGTGGGTCCGAGCGCGCCTTGCGTGTAGGCGTTCACCATCACCCCGCCCGGGCCAATCAAGACCAGGAAGAAGGTGCCCACGCCCTCGGCGGCGGCGCGGCGCCAGCGGGCCTGGCGCTCGTCGTGCTCCTGCGTGGGCGGCATCGCCGCCCCGGTCGACACCGGTCCTTGCCGGCTCGGCGCCGCTGGCGCACCGGTCAGAGCGTGCCTCCGGTCCGCAGGATCTCCGCGAACTCAGGGGGCAGCTCGCTTGCCCGATTCCCGCTCATGGCGCGCTCGAGGTCGTACTCGACCCGCACCTGCTCCACCTCCGCCCGCCCGGTCGCCAGCGTGAGCAGCGCGTAGCCGGCGCGCCAGTCGCCGTCCTTCGGACGGCCCACGCTGCCGGTGTTCAAGAACCGGATGCCCTGAATCGCTCGGTGCCACGGCATGTGGGTGTGCCCGAAGGCGATCGCGTCCCCGGCCTTGAGCCCCGAGTGCGCGGCCATCTTGAGGGAGAAGTCGTCCGGCCGGTCTTCGGTCCAGTAGAGCGTGTTGATCGTGGGCGTGCCGTGCACCAAGACCAGCCGGGGTCCGCCGGTGTGCCCCCCATTGGGGGTGAGGTCGAGCCGGAACGGCAGTCGAGCGAGCAAGGCCTTGGTCTCGGGCGAGATGTGCCGGCGGGTCCACTCGTAGCTCAAGTGACTCAGCGCTTCCTGGCGCGGATCCTCGTACCGGCAGCCGCAGTGCTTGTAGTCGGTGGCCACGGTGGAATCGTAATTGCCGGCGACGCCGGGGACCCCTCGCTCCGCGAGACACGCGATCACCTCGTTGGGCCAGGGGGCATATCCGACGAGGTCACCGAGGTGGTACACGGCGTCAACCGCGCCGGCCGCGCGGCGGTGGTCGATGTCCGCCAGCACTGCCTCGAGCGCCGGCAGGTTGGCATGGATGTCGGAGATCAGGGCGTAGCGCATCTCGAGGTCGGGTTCAGTCGTCGTCGGCGCTGGCATGGCTCAAGGTTGCATCAATCAGGCTTGATCAGTCAAGGCCCGCACCCCGCTGTCCACGCCAGCAGCCGCCGTCTCGCTTGCGCCAGCGCCTGCGCGAGTTGCCGAACCGGCGCGACGCTCACCGCAGGCGACGAGGGCGAGCGTGGCGGCGAGGAGCAATGCGCGCGTCATCATGGCGTCCTCTCATCGGCATGGAGCGTGGCGGTCTCCCGCCGGCGCCAGAGGTAGTAGAGCACGGGCATCACGAGCAGGGTGAGCAGCGTGGAGGAGACCATGCCGCCGACCATCGGGGCCGCGATGCGCTGCATGACCTCGGCCCCGGTCCCGTGCGACCAGAGCGCGGGCAGGAGGCCGAGCATGATGGCAGCGACGGTCATCAGCTTCGGCCGAAGCCGGTTCACCGCCCCATGCTCGATCGCACCGACGAGCTCGGGCAGCGTCGGCCGGTGCCCATCGCGGGTGATCGCGGTCCAGGCGTGGTCCAGGTAGAGCAGCATCACGACGCCCGTCTCGGCTGCCACCCCCGCCAGCGCAATGAAGCCGACCGCTGCCGCGACCGAGAGATTGTAGTCCAGCAGCCACATCGCCCAGACGCCACCCACGAGGGCGAAGGGCAGTGACGCCATCACGAGCACCATCTCCGTCACCGTGCCAAACGTCAGGAAGAGCAGCAGCGCGATGAGCGCCAGCGTCACCGGGACGACCACGGCGAGCCGGGCCCGGACCCGCTCGACCGCCTCGTACTGCCCGCTCCATTCCACGCGATATCCCGGCGGCACGGCCACGCGCTCGGCCACCACGCGCTTCGCCTCGGCGACGTACGACCCGACGTCGCGGCCGCGCACATCGATGGACACGATGTCGTAGAGCGCGCCGCCCTCGCTGCGAATCATCGCGGGGCCGGCCGTGAACCCGGTGTGCGCCACCTGCGCCAGCGGAACCATCGTGCCGCCAGGCTGCCCGACGAGGATGCGACCGATCGCCTCCGGCGAGTCGCGGAAGTCGCGGGCGTAGCGGACCTGCACCGGGAACCGCTCACGGCCTTCCACGGTGGTCGTGATCTCCTCCCCGCCCAGCGCCACGGCCAGCACCTCCTGCACGTCGCCCGTGGTGAGCCCGTAGCGGGCGAGTGCGGCGGCGTCGGGCCGGATGTCGAGATAGCGCCCGCCGAAGCCCCGCTCGGCATAGATGCTCGCGGTGCCGGGGACGCGGGCGAGCGCGGTTTCGATCTCGCCACCGATGCGCTGGATGACCCGCAGGTCGGGACCGAACACCTTCACCCCCAGCGTGGTGCGAATGCCGGTGGACAGCATGTCCGTACGGTTCTTGATCGGCATGGTCCAGGAGTTGATGGCGCCCGTGATGCGGAGCTTGCGATCCAGCTCGGCGACGAGGCCGTCCTGCGTGAGCCCCGGCCGCCACTCGGCCTCCGGCTTCAGATTGACCGTGGTCTCGATCATCGAGATCGGCGCCCAGTCGGTCGCCGTACTGGCCCGGCCCGCCTTGCCCCAGACCGACGCGACCTCGGGCACGGTCATGAGGATGCTGTCCTGCACGTGCAGGAGCCGCCGCTGCGCCGAGAGCGAGACGGCGGGGAGCGTGTTCGGCATATACATCAGGCTGCCTTCCCGCAGCGGTGGCATGAACTCCGTGCCGAGCCGGATCAGTGGGAAGGCCGTCACCGCCACGGCGACGAGGGCGAGCAGCACCACGAGCCGCCGGTGCGCAAGCGACCAGCGGAGGGCCGGGCGGTAGACCCGCGCGGCCCAGCGGTTCAGGGGATTGGCCCCTTCGGGGCGGATGCGGCCGCGGACCAGATAGCCCATGAGCACGGGCACTACGGTGACCGACAGCAACGCCGCGGCCCCCATCGCGAACGTCTTGGTGAGCGCGAGCGGCCGGAACAGACGGCCCTCCTGGTCTTCCAGCGTGAAC
>JBOHSQ010000157.1:0-6902 GCA_050733295.1 Gemmatimonadales bacterium | reverse complement strand
CAGCTCGGCCACGCGCTGCCGCGCCTGCTGGACGCCGAGCCGCCGGGAGGCGAGCGCGGCCTCGACCTGCTGCGCCGCGCCCTCGCCGAGACCGAGCTTCCCCCGTCTGTCTGGCAGCCCACCCACGTGAACCGTCGCCGCTCCCTCTTCGATGAGGCCTGCGACCTGGGCGCTCACGGCGTCCCCATCGACGTCACCGCATTCCCGGTGGCGGAGGGAGAGGACGCCTGGTCCGCGGCCGGCGCGGTCCGCCGCTGGCTCGATCGCGGGCTTCCCGCCGATCGCCTCACCGTGAGCACCGACGCCGGCGGGTGCCTCCCGGTGTTCGACGAGGCCGGCCGGGTCGCCTCGATGGACGTCGGCAGCCTTGGTGCGCTGGCGTCCACCTTGCAGGAGCTGCTCGCGGCCGGCGTCCCGCTCGAGCGCGCCCTGCCCTGCTTCACTAGCAACCCGGCCACGATCCTCCGCCTCACCGCCAAGGGCCGCATCGCGCCCGGCGCGGATGCAGACCTCGTGGTCCTGGACGACGATGGCGTGGTTACCGATGTGATGGCCCGCGGGCGCTGGCACCTCTCCGAAGGCGCTTCAGTGGTCAAGAGCCCCTTCGCCTGACCCTCGACCCCTCGACCCCGACTCCACTTGCCTCCTCAACCCACTCCCGGCTCCCCCCGCGGTTCCATCATCCCCATCGGCGGCGCCGAAGAGAAGTTCGGCGACAGCCCCATCCTGCGGCGCTTCGTGCAGCTCGCCGGGGGCGCCGAGGCGCGCGTGGCGGTCATCGCCACCGCCTCCCAGCTCACTGATACCGGTGACCGCTACGTGGCGCTATTCCGCGAGCTGGGCGCCGGCCGGTCGCGGCACCTGGTCATCGATGAGCGCGATGACACCGAGCGGGACGAGCTGCTCGAGAAGCTGGAGCGCGCCTCGGGCGTCTTCCTGACCGGCGGCAATCAGCTCCGCCTGGCCACGATCATCGGCGGCACCCCTGTGGCCCAGGCCATCCGCCGGCTCAACGCCTCCGGCGTCCCGGTGGCCGGCACCTCGGCGGGGGCGGCCTTCCTCTCCGAGCACATGATCGCCGGCGGCGACGAGGGGGGGACCCCCACCGGGGGCGGGGTAACCCTCGCCCCGGGCCTGGGGCTTACCAATCGCGTGGTTATAGACCAGCATTTCCGGCAGCGGGGACGCTTGGGCCGCCTCCTGGCCGCCCTGTCGTACAACCCGTTCGCCATCGGGCTCGGGCTCGACGAGAACACCGCCGCCGTAATCGGCCCCGACAATGTCTTCGAAGTCGTGGGCAGCGGCGCGGCGACGGTCATCGACCCCTCCGACCTCGAGTACTCCTCGATGGCGGATGCGGAGCGGCTCGACCCCGTGTGCATGATCGGACTGCGGCTGCATGTGCTTACCCACGGCGCCACGTTCGACCTCGAGCAGCGCAAGGCAACACCCGGCCAGGTGCCGCTGGCCCGCGACTGACACTCGCCTCCCGCGGGGAGGGACACATGCGGATCGTCGATCGCTCGGTCTACGTCGGACCGAGTCTGTACGCGCATTTCCCTGTCATCCGGATGGACGTGGACTTGGGCGAGCTCGAGGCCTGGCCCACAGTCCGGCTCGGCGCGGGGTTCATCGACGGCCTGCTCGACGCCCTTCCCGGACTCAGGGAACACGGCTGCTCCTACGGCGAGGCCGGCGGATTCATTCGCCGGATGACCGAAGAGGAGGGGACCTGGCTCGGCCACGTCCTCGAGCACGTCGCCATCGAGCTGCAGTGCGCCGCCGGTGAGAAGGTCACCTTCGGCAAGACCCGCGGCTTCGGCGACCCCGGCCACTACCACGTCGTCTACGAATACGAGCAGGAGGAGGTCGGCCTCGAGGCGGGCAGCGTGGCGCTCCGGCTCATCCAGTCCCTGCTGCCCGAGTCCCTCCGACCCTCGGCGGTCCGGGACTTCGACTGGCCCGCCGAGCGGGTTGCTTTCATCCGCTTCGCCCAGCGCCGCGACCTGGGTCCCAGCACCGCCGCCCTGGTGCACGCCGCCGAGGCGCGCGGCATCCCCTGGATCCGGCTCAACCAGCAGTCCCTGATCCAGTTCGGCCACGGCAAGCACCAGCAGCGGATCCAGGCCACCATCACCGGCCGCACCTCGCACATCGCGGTCGAGCTCGCCTCCGACAAGGAGGAGACCAACCGCATCCTCTCCTCCCTCGGCCTCCCGGTACCGCGGCAGCGCCTGGTGACCGGCGAGGACGACGCCGTCCGCCAGGCCGAGCGCGTGGGCTATCCCGTGGTGGTGAAGCCGTACAACGCGAACCACGGCCGCGGCGTCTCCATCGGGCTCACCCGTTCGGAGGAGGTGCGCACCGCCTTCCACTCGGCCCAGCAGCACAGCCGCAGCGTCATCATCGAGAGCTTCATCCGCGGCGACGACCACCGGATGCTCGTGGTGCAGGGCCGCCTGATCGCCGTTTCGCGCCGCGAGCCCGGCCACGTGGTGGGGGATGGCGAACACACCATCTCCCAGTTGATCGACCTGACCAACCAGGACCCTCGCCGCGGCATCGGGCACGAGAAGGTGCTCACCCGGATCGAGCTCGACGGCCAGGCCGAACGGCTGCTGGCGGCGAAGGGTTGGACCGCCGCGACCGTGCCCGCCGCCGGCGAGAGGGTGTACCTCCGCTCCACCGGCAACCTGTCCACCGGCGGGACCGCCACCGACGTCACCGACGTGGTGCACCCCGACAATGTCGAGATGGCCACGCGCGCGGTGCAGGCCATCGGGCTCGACGTGGGCGGTGTCGACTTCCTCACCACCGACGTCACCGAGTCGTTCAAGGACACCGGCGGCGCCATCTGCGAGGTGAACGCGGCGCCCGGCTTCCGGATGCACATGGCGCCGAGCGAGGGTCGCGCGCGCGACGTGGCCGGGCCGGTCATCGACATGCTCTTCCCGCCCGGCACCACCGGCCGGATCCCCATCGCCGCGCTCACTGGCACCAACGGGAAGACCACCACCGTCCGGATGGTCGCGCACATCCTCAAGATGGCCGGCCAGGTGGTCGGGCTCACCACCACCGACGGCGTGTACGTGAACGGGCAGCGCACCGTCGAGGGTGACATGACCGGCCCCGTCGCCACCCGGATGGTGCTCATGGATCCGCTGGTGGATACCGCCGTGCTCGAGGTGGCGCGCGGCGGGCTCCTCCGCGCCGGCATGGGCGCGCGCTGGTGCGACGTGGGGGCCGTGCTCAACGTCCAGGCCGACCACCTCGGCCTTCGCGGCGTCGAGACCCTCGACGAGCTGGCCAAGGTGAAGCGCGTCGTGGTCGAGGTGGCGCGCGACACCGCCGTGCTCAACGCCGACGACCCGCTCTGCCTCCGGATGGCGGACTACACCGAGGCGAAGCACATCTGCTACGTGACGATGGACCCCGGCCATCCGCTGGTGCGGCAGCACATCACCGCGGGCGGCCGGGGCGTGGTGCTGGAGACCGGGATGAAGGGGCAGATGATCACGCTCTACGATCACGGCGCCCACATCCCCCTGCTCTGGACCCACCTGATCCCGGCGACGCTCGAGGGCCGCGCCACCCACAACGTGCAGAACGCGATGTTCGCCAGTGCCATCGCCTTCTCGATGGGCACCCGGCTGGAGGACATCCGCACCGGACTCCGCACTTTCGACACCACCTTCTTCCAGGCCCCCGGCCGGATGAACGTCTTCGACGAGCACCCCTTCAAGGTGATCCTCGACTACGGCCACAACCCGCCCGCGGTCCGGCAGATGGCCGAGCTGGTCTCGCGGCTCGACGTGGCGGGGCGGCGCATCGTGGTCCTCGCGGCCCCCGGTGACCGGCGCGACGAGGACGTGGTCGACATCGCCCGCGCGGCGGCCGGCCGGTTTGACCACTACGTCGTGCGGCGCGACGACCAGCTCCGCGGCCGCGGGCCCGACGAGATCCCCGCCATGCTCCGCGCGGCCCTGCTCGAGGCCGGTGTCCCCGAAAGCGCCATCGAGGTGATCCCCGATGAGCGCGAGGCCACCGCCCACGCCCTCGGCCTCGCCGCCGCGGGCGACCTCCTGCTCGTCTTCGCCGACGCCCTGACGCGCACCTGGAAGCAGATCGTCGGCTGGAGCAGTGGCGCGGCCCCCGCGCGTCCTGCTCAGGCACCGGCGGCAACAGCATCTGCCGCGAGTCGCGCCGCCGCCCCGGCAGCCGCGAACGCCGGCGCCGATGGCGGGCGCTCGCCGCTCACCCGCCCGCCGGCCACGGTCTTCCCCACCACCCGGCGGGCGGTCAGCGACGACGCCGAGCTGGAGCTGGTGGTGCAGGATGAGCGCGGGGTCCGACTTCAGCGGGAACTCGACGACTGACCGTGACCCTGGAAGTCGCAAGGACCGATAGCCGGCGCCTCACCGGTCCGAACCTCCTGCTCGCCCAGTCCGGCGCCGTCATCGACGTCACCTTCCCCGACGCCGACGGTGAGCGCCTGATCGTCGCCTGGGAGCGCCGCCTCCGCGAGGTGCTCGGCCTGCTCCGCTGGCCGGCGCCCGAGCTCGCCACCTGGCGGCATCCTGGCGGCGCCAGCCTCGCCTTCGCCGCCCCACCCGACGTGCTCTACGCCGCCACCGAGGTGAACGAGTGGGCCTGGGACGCCGCCGCGGCCGAGTTGGGCGCGTCGGCCGACGCGGTCGAGCCCACCGACGTCGCGGCACTGCGCCTGGGCGCGCTCGTCGCCGAGGAGCGGAAGCCCGCCCTGACCGCGCTGGTCTCGGCCGCCCGGGCGCACGCCGTCGCCTGGCTCGCCGATGACATGCTCATGTCGGTGGGCACCGGTACCGGCAGCCGCACCTGGCCCCTCGAGGAGCTGCCGTCGCCCGAGGTCGTCCCCTGGGACCAGCTGCACGACATTCCCGTCGTCCTCGTCACCGGCTCCAACGGCAAGACCACCACCACCCGCCTCATCGCCGCGATGGCCTCGGCCGCTGGCCGCGCAACCGGCTGGTCCTGTACCGACGGGATCTGGGCCGCTGGGGGGCTGGTCGAGGCCGGAGACTACGCAGGGCCGAACGGCGCGCGCCGGGTGCTCCGCGACCGCCGGGTGGACTTCGCGGTGCTCGAGACGGCGCGCGGCGGCATCCTCCGGCGCGGCCTGCCGGTCGAGCGCGCCCGCGCCGCGGTGATCACCAACCTCGCAATTGACCACTTCGGCGAGTACGGCGTGCATGACCTGACCAGCCTCGGCGCCGCCAAGCTCGTCGTGGCGCGGGCCATCGGAAAGGATGGCCGCCTCGTCCTGAACGCCGAGGACGCAGCACTCGCCCAGGCCGCGCACACCGTGACGGCTCCGGTCCTCTGGTTCGCGGTCGATGGGACCGATCGGATGGTGCAGGCCCACTTGGCCGCGGGAGGCGATGCCGTGGTGGTGGTGGAGGGGTACATCGTGCTGCGGCGCGGATGGAACACGGAGCGCGTGGTGCGGCTGGCGGACGTGCCGTCGACCCACGGCGGGCGACTCGGGCACAATGTGCAGAACGCGCTGGCCGCCGTCGGCGCGGCGTGGGCATCCGGCATTCCGCCGGAAGCGATTGCCGCGGCGTTGAAGGCGTTCGCCGGTGGCGCAGCCGATAACCCCGGCCGCGCCAACCTCTTCACGCTGGGTGGCGACGTCCACGCCGTGGTGGACTTCGCCCACAACCCGCACGGCATGGCCGCGATTGCCGACGTGGCCCGGCTATTCCCCGGTGCGCCACGGACCATCCTCCTCGGCCAGGCCGGCGACCGCGACGACGCCGCCATCCGGGACCTCGCGCGCGCCGCATGGGCCTTGCGCCCGGCGCGTGTGATCCTCAAGGACCTGCTCAACTACCTGCGCGGCCGCGAGCCGGGCGAGGTCCCCCGCCTCATGCGCGAAGAGCTGCTCCGTGCCGGCTGTCCCGCGGAGGCCATCTTCGACGGCGGCGACGACCTCTCGGCCACCCGCCTCGCGCTCGAGCTGGCCCGGCCCGGCGACCTGCTCCTGCTGTTGATTCACGAGAAGCAGCGGGAGGTGCTGGAGATGATGACGGAGCTGGAGCGGATTGGCTCGGCTCCCGACCGTCAATAACCACACCTCCCGTTCACCGAGGCCCGGAAGCCCACGATCGCGCCCCAATGCCCGCCAACCCCCCCTTCACCCCTCCCGTTCACCGTTCACCGAGGCACCGATGTCCGCTATCGGGCCGGGAGTCCGCTGAGCCCCCGTTCACCACTCCACCACCACCCTCGTCCCCCTCCCCTCCTCGCTCTCCAGTCGCACCACGCCCCCCCATCCCTCCACCAGCCGCCGCACGATCGCGAGCCCCAATCCCGCGCCACTCGTGGTCGTCGAGAAGCGGGGCTCGAACACCCGCGCCAGGTCTGAAGCCGCGATTCCCCGGCCGTCGTCCTCCACCGCCACGCGCCCGGCCTCAACCCTGATCACGACCCGGCTCGCCGCGGCGCTGCGTGCGTTTTCCAGCAGGTTCACCAGTACTTCCTTCACCTCGTCCTTCCGCGCCGGCGCGATCACCGTCCCGTCTGCAACGAGGCTCACCCGCGCCCCGTCCTCCGCCAGCGCGTAGAGCTGCACTACCTCGCCGGCTACCGAGGTGAGGTCCACCGGCTCGAGCGGTCCGACCTGTTCCGGCGGCGCGCCGAAGCGCGAGAAGATCCGGGCGATCGTGTCCAGCCGGTCGATCTCGCCGAGGATCCGCTCCGACGTCTCCTCGAGCACCTGCCCGAATGGTGGTGCGCCTTCGCCCCCGCTGGGGTCCGGCAACGCGAGCTCATGCTGGTCCCGCCCGCCTGCCCGCCTGCCCGCCTGCCCGCCCGTCTCGCCCGACTCGCCCGACTCGCCCGTCCCGCCCGTCCCGCCCGCC
>JBOHSQ010000156.1:0-9976 GCA_050733295.1 Gemmatimonadales bacterium | reverse complement strand
GGGCAGGGAAGTGCCCGATCCCTATTTCGGGGGCGAGGGCCCGGCGCGGAACGCCTGCCGCCACTGCGGCGCGTGCATGGTGGGCTGCCGGCACAACGCCAAGAACACCCTGCCCAAGAACTACCTGTGGCTGGCGGAGAAGTGGGGCGCGAAGATCCAGGCCGAGGCCGAAGTGCGCGACATCCGGCCGCTGGCGGACGGCCAGCCGGACGGCGCCCGCTACGAGGTGACCTGGCGGTCAAGCACCGCGTGGCTCAAGGGACGCACGCGCACGGTGCGTGCCCGCACCGTGGTCGTCGCGGCCGGCACGCTCGGCACGATGCGCCTGCTGTTCCGCTGCCGCGATCGGACCGGCTCGCTCGCGCGGCTCTCGCCGCGGCTCGGCCACCAGGTGCGCACCAACAACGAGTCGCTGCTCGGCGTGGTGAGCCGGAGGGGGTCGCCGGACTACTCGAAGGGCATCGCGATCACGTCCATCGTGCGGGTAGACCCGGTCACCGCGATCGAGCCGGTGCGCTACCCGGCGGGTTCCTCCGCCATGCGCCTCCTTTCAGGGCCGATGCTCGAGCACGGCGGCATCCTCTCGCGGTTGCTGCAGTCGCTGGCGCATCTCGTCGTCCACCCGATGGACTTCTTCCGCACCCACCTGGTGCCGGGCTGGGCGGAGCGCACCACCATCCTCCTCGCGATGCAGACGGAGGACACCTGGATCCGGCTTCGGCCGGGCCGGAGCCCGTGGACGTTCTTCCGCAGGGACCTGGTCTCGAGCCCCGAGGGCGGCCACGGGGCGCCGCCGAGCGTCGCCCTCGCGCACGATGTGGCGAGGAGGTTCGCGGCTCGGGTGGACGGCATCGCGATGGGCTCGATCAACGAGGGGCTGTTCAACATCCCGATGACCGCGCACATCCTGGGCGGCTGCCCGATGGGCGCCGACTCAGAGGAGGGTGTCATCGGCGCCGACGGGCAGGTGCACGGTTACCCCGGGCTCTACGTCACCGACGGCTCGATCATCCCGGGGAATCCCGGCGTGAACCCGAGCCTCACGATCACCGCTCTGGCCGAGCACGTGATGTCTGGCATACCGGCGAAACCGGGTGCCACGGTGCGCGCGCCGATGGGAGTGGCCCGGTGAGCGAGGTGATGCGCGCGGTGGCCTCGGCCTGGACCTGGCTCTGGATGGGGGTGGTGCTGCTGGTCGGACTGCCGATCCTGGCCCTGCTGGTGCTGGTCACCGCACCGTTCGATCGCGGACGCTACGTGGCGGGGCGGTGGTTCCGGCTGGTCGGCGTTGCGATGGCCAAGGTGAACCCGCTCTGGCGCTTCCGCTGGAGCGGCAGCTCGCCGCCCGACCCGCGCCGGCCCTACGTTGTCGTCTCCAACCACGAGTCATTCGCCGACATCCTGCTCATCTCCCACCTGCCGTGGGAGATGAAGTGGATGGCCAAGGCGGAGATGTTCCGGCTGCCGGTGGTGGGGTGGATGATGCGGCTCGCAGGAGACATTCCCATCGAGCGTGGCGTGGGGGGCAGGGCGTTGGCGCAGGCGCTGGCGAAGTCCCGCGCGACACTGGCGGAGCGGGTGTCAGTGATGATGTTCCCCGAGGGCACCCGCTCGACGACCGCCGAGATGCTGCCCTTCAAGGACGGCGCGTTCCTGCTCGCGATCGAGGCCGGCGTGCCGATCCTTCCGCTCGCGGTCTCAGGCACCCGCACGGCGCTGGCGAAGCACGACTGGAGGTTCCACCGCGCGGTGGCGGAGGTGGCGATCCTCGAGCCGGTGGAAACCAGCGGCCTCGGCCCCGGCGATGCCGAGGCGCTCAAGCAGCATGTGCGAGCAATGATCCTGCGCGCGCGCGAGGGATTGCGGGCGAGGCTCGCGAAGTAAGGGTGGGAGGGGCGCCCCGCGCCGTCGCGGCCAGGCGGGACACGGGGGCCCGGATATCGGGACGCCCCGGCCAGAGTCTTCTTGCACGGCGTTCCAGTTGCAGCGGCTCTCCCGCTCCCCGCTCCTCGTTCCCTCTCTACTGCCGCCCCAACTCCGCGGGTGCGCGCGTCCTCCCGACTGTCCCCGCCAGCGCCAGCAGGGTGAGCGCGTAAGGCAGCATCAGGAAGAGCTGGTACGGCACGTCCAGGCCCATCGCCTGGAACACGAACTGGAGGGCCTGGAGCGCGGCAAAGAGGAGCGCGGCCGCGAATACGCCCACCGGCTGCCACCGCCCCAGCACCACGATCGCGATGGCCACGAAGCCGCGCCCCGCGGTCATCCGCTCCGCGAACGAGCCCACCTGCGCCAGCACCAGCGCTCCGCCGGCGGCACCGGCGAGCGCGCCACCCAGGAGCACCGCCGCCGCGCGCACCCGGCGGACCGGTATCCCCGCGGCCCGCGCGGAGGCGGCGTCCTCGCCCGCGGCGCGGAGCGCCCGGCCGGAGCGGGTCCGGAAGAGGAGCCACCACGCCGCCGGGACCGCGAGCAGCGCCAGGTATGTCGGAAGTGGCTGAACGAAGAGCGCGGGGCCCAGCACCGGGACCCGATGAAGGCCGGGGATGGCCACCGGCTCGAGCAGGGGAAGGGTGAGGCCGCCTCCCGCCGAGCCGAACGTCGCCCGGAAGACCGCGCCGGTGAGCCCCACCGCGCCGAGCGTCACGGCCGTCCCGGTGATCACCTGGTCGGCCCCCGCACCGATCGCCACGCCGGCGAACACCGCCGCCACCGCGAATCCCGCCGCGGCCGCCGCCAGCAGTCCCGCCTCCGGGCCACTGCCCATCGCGGCCATCGCGCCCGCCAGCGCCCCCGCGAGCATCGCGCCCTCGAGCCCGAGGTTGATGGTGCCGCCCCGCTGGCTCACCGCCTCGCCCGTGGCGGCGAGGAGGAGCGGTGTGGCGATCCGTACCGCGGCCGCGAGGAATCCGGTTATTGCCGCGAGCTCAGGCAAGCGCGACCCGCGCTTTCCGGCTTCCCGCGTCCGCGAGCAGTACGGCGATGATCACCACCGCGTCGACCAGGTAGACCACCACCGACGGGACGCCGGCCTCGCGCTGCATCGCGCCCGCCCCGGCTTCGAGCGCGCCGAAGAGGATCCCGCTCGCCACGATGCCGAGCGGATGCCCGCGCGCCAGGATCGCGACGGCGATGGCGGTGAAGCCGTAGCCCGGCGAGAGGTTCTGGTAGAGCGCGTAGGAGACGCCGCCCACTTCGAAGGCCCCCGCGAGACCCGCCACCGCGCCCGAGGCCAGCAGCGCCACCGCGCCCATCCACCCGGCGTCCACCCGCCCGATCAGCTCAGCCGCCCGCGGTGCCGCGCCCGCCGCGCGCAGCCGGAACCCCCAGACCGTCCTCCCCAGCACGAACGCAAGGACCGCCGCCAACACCAGTGCCACCAGGAACCCGAGGTGGAGTCGGGAGCCTGGCAGGAGCGGCAGCCGCGCCGCCTCGGGAATCGTCGCGCTCTGGGGGTAGATCCCGCTCGGCTCCTGCATCGGCCCCTGCACCATCAGGCTCACCAGCGCCTCGGCCACGAAGTTGAGCAGCAGCGTGCTGATCACCTCGAGCACCCCGAAACGGCGCTTGAGCACCACCGGAAGGAGGACCCACAGCGCGCCTCCGGCGAGCCCCGCCAGCCAGGTGAGCGCGACGGCCACGGGCGCCGGCCACGAGGCCACCTGGAGCGCGACCCAGGCCGCCGCGATGGCGCCGGCGTAGAACTGTCCCTCGGCTCCGATGTTGAGCGCCCCGGCCCGCAGGGCGACCGCGAAACCCAGGCCGATGACGATGAGGGGAGTGGCGCGAAGCAGGGTGGCCGACGCGAACGCATCCCAGGATCCGAAGGCGCCGCGCCACATGGCGCCCAGTGCCGTCGCTGCGTCGAATCCCGCGGCCGTGAGTCCGGCCGCGAGCAACCCGATGGCCGCGGCGAGGGCAAGGACCGGGATGGCCAACGGCCCGGATCGCGTAGGGCTCAGGAGGACCGGCATCCGGAACTCAGTCCTGCGCCCTTCGCCCTTCGACCTTCGCCTCCACCATCACGGCCCCGACCTCTTCCCGCGTCGCACCGCGCCCCATCTCCACCATCCGCCCTCGCGTCATCACCACCACCCGGGTGGCCAGCTCGAGCACCTCGTCCAGGTCGCTCGAGTGGAAGAGCACCGCAGCACCCGACGCCGCCGCCGAGCGCAACTGGTCATGCACCCCGGCGGCCGCCCTTACATCCAGTCCGCGTGCCGGCTCCTCGGCAACCACCAGCGCAGGGTTCCGCGCGAGCGCGCGCGCGACTACCAGCTTCTGCTGGTTCCCGCCGCTCAGGGTCCGCGCTTTCGCATCGGGTCCCGCCGCGCGGACGTCGTGACTCCGGAGGAGTTCGGCGGTCTGCTCCCGCGCCGCGCCCCACCGCATCAGGCCGTGCTCGCTCCATCCCGGCTGGTCGGCCAGGCCGAGCGCCGCGTTCTCGGTCAGCGTGAAGTCGTGTAGCAGCGCCTCGGTGGTGCGGTCGCCGGGGATGAGCACGGCGTCACCGACTCGCTGGACCCCCCCGCCAGCCTGTCGCAGCACTCCCGCCGCGATCCGCAGGAGCTCGCGCTGCCCGTTCCCTTCGACTGCGGCCACACCCACCAGCTCCCCGCGCCGCACCGTGAGCGAGGTCGGCTGCAGGGCAGGGGGATGTGCGATTTCCTCGAGGCGCAGGATCACCCTGTCGGTGTCCAGATCCGCCGTGACCCTGCTCTCGACCCTCGACCCTCGACCCTCGATCTCTCCGATCATCGCCGTTGCGAGCGAGTCCGCCGTCTGCCCCGCTGCGGGGCCCGAGAGCAACACCCGCCCGGCCCGGAGCACGGTGATCCGGTCCGCCACCGCCAGCGCTTCGCCCAGTTTGTGGGTGATGAGCACGACGGCGCCGCCGTCCCGGGCGAACCGGCGGATGCTGCCGAGGAACTCGTCGATCTCTGCCGGGGCGAGCACCGCCGTCGGCTCGTCCAGGAGGAGTATCCGGGCGCCGGGCGCGAGCGCCTTCACGATCTCCAGTCGCTGCCGGAGGACCACCGGCAGTGACTCCACCATTGCACCAGGGTCGAGCGCCATCCCGAGGCGCGCGCCCAGCTCCCGCACCCGATCCGCATTGTCGCGCGGCCTCGCCGCCCAGCCCGCGGTGAGCGCCACGTTCTCGGCCACAGTGAACGCCGGCACCGAGGTGAAGTGCTGGTGCACCATTCCCAGGCCGAGCCGGCGCGCATCGCGCGGGGAACGAATCGCCACCGGCCGGCCGTCCATCGCGACGACGCCCGAGTCCGGCGTCACCATCCCGTAGGCGACGTGCATCAGCGTGGATTTGCCGGCGCCGTTCTCGCCCAGGAGCGCGTGCACTTCGCCCCCGGCCAGCTCGAACCTCACCTCGTCCAGGGCGAGGACGGGGCCGAAGCGCTTCGAGATGCCGGAGAGGGAGAGGATCGGAGCCAAGGGAAGTGAGAACTACCGTCCGGTGGGCAAGTCATAGAACTCCCACGGCACCCCGAACTCCCCCGCCACCCGGTCGGCCAGCGCTCTCACCCCCACGGTCTCGGTCGCGTAGTGACCCGCGTAGAGCACGTTGATGCCGCCTTCCATCGCGTCGAACCAGGTCGGGTGGGTGCCCTCACCGGTGACGAAGGTGTCGCACCCGGCGGAGATCGCCGCGGGAATCATCGACCCCGCGCCCCCGGTGATGACGCCCACCTTGCGGCACCGCTCCGGCCCGCCGGGAATGAGCTGCACCCGCCCGCCGAGCAGCTTTCGCAGGCGATCGGCCAGCTGGTCGCGATGGATGTCGGCGGTGCCCATCACCCCGATGTTCACGCCCCGGTACTCGCCCCACCACTGCTCCACCGGGACGCCGAGCTGGCCGGCGAGCAGGGCGTTGTTGCCGACTTCGGGGTGCACGTCGAGGGGATTGTGGGCGGCGTAGACCGCCACGTCACCACGCAGTGCGGCCGCCACCCGGCGGTAGCGCCGGCCGGTGAGCGGCACGTTCCCATCCCAGAAGAGGCCGTGATGAACCAGCAGCAGCGTCCCGCGGCCCAGCGTGGCGGCGCGCTCGATCGACGCGAGCGAGGCGTCCACCGCCGCCAGCACCCGTTCCACCCCGCCGGTGTTTTCCACCTGCAGCCCGTTCAGGGCACGGTCGGAATCGGGAACGTGATGGATCGAGAGGTATGCATCGAGGTGGGAGACGATGGCGGAAAGGGCGGGCATGCGCTCCCCGGGAATGTGCTCGAGGCCTGCAAGGTAGGCGGAATGTGCGGCGTGGGTCGCCGCGAGTGCAACCGGCCGGGCGCCGTTGACGGCTAGGGATTGGCGCGGGCGATGGAGTCGCCCGCCGCCGCGACCCGGGCCCACACGCTGTCGGACACCGCGCCGCGGGCCGCCTGGTTCACCACGAGCCGGATGACCCCGCTCGCGAGCCCGAACGACTCGACCTTCGGCGTGAACCGGTTTTCCTTCACCTCGCGCGCGACGCTCAGGATCGCGCGCGGCAGGTCGATCACCGCCGAGGCGACCACCCGGTCCGGCACCAGCGGGGACTGGTCGGCGTTGGCGCCGAAGATCCAGGTGCCCGGCTGCTCCCGCACGGCCTGGAACACGCCGAGCGCCGCAGCGTCGGCGTTGTGATGGAAGACGTCGGCGCCCGCTCGCATGAGAGCCAGCGCCGCCTCACGCCCGGCGGCCGCGTCGTCGAAATTGTTGAGGTAGGTGAAGCGCGACCGGATCTCGGGGCGGACCGCACGGGCGCCGGCCTCCCACGCCTCGTACGCCAGCTTGATCGGCGGCAACTCGATCCCGCCCACGAAGCCGAGGATGCCCGTCCTGGTGAGCGCCCCGGCGGTCATGCCGCAGAGGTAGCTCGCCTCGTGCAGCCGGAACACGAGCGGCGCCACGTTCCCCTGCACCCGCTCGCCCGAGGTGATGATGAAGACCGTGTTCGGGTACCGCGCCGACACCCGCTCGGCCATGCCCTGGAACTCGAACCCGTGCCCGTAAACCAGCGCGTAGCCCTCGGCCGCATAGGTGCGGAGCGCTTCCTCCTGCTCGGCGGGTGTCCGCGCCTCGACGTGGCTCACGGTGACGCCAAGCGAGTCGCGCACCTGCATCAGGCCTGCGTAGGCACCGGCATTCCAGGCCGCGTCGGCAATCGAGCCGGGCGTGACCAGCGCCGCCCGAAAGCCGCGCTCCCCCCCGCCACCTCCGCTGCAAGCGGCCAGGAAGGCCAGCAGCGCGGACGCGGCGGAGGGGAGCGGGAGTTGGCGCATCAGCCCTCGGAGAAGGCGGCGAAGCGCTCCGGCACTGGCTCGGACGAGGGGGCCAGCCGCCGCTCGGCGGCTTCACCCATCTTGATCTCTCCATTCACCTGCCCGCCCTCGACCACGAGGATCCGCGCGGTCAGGATGTCGCCCTCGATCTGCGCGGTGGCCTGCACCTCGATGCGCTCCTGCGCGTGGATGGTGCCATGCACCATGCCGCCGATGACCGCCTCGCGGGTGTGCAGGTCGCCCTCGATCGTGGCGCCCTGGGCGACCAGGATCTGGGTCCCGGCGCGGACGGCGCCGCGCACGGTGCCCTCGATCTTGATGACGCCCTCGGTCTCGAGGTCGCCGGTGATCGCCATGTCCTTCCCGATGATCGAGATCGCGGCGGGCTCGCCCCGCCGGCGGGACGGCTCGGGCAGCGGGTTGTCGCCCCGGCCGGAGTTGGAGGAGAAGATTGCCATCAGTTCCTGACCTCTCTCACGAAGGTGAGCGGATCCTGCGGCCGGTCGCCGCGCAGGACTTCGAAGTGGAGATGCGGCGCGGTCGAGCGCCCGGTATTGCCCGAAAGCCCGAGGACCCCGCCGGCCGGCACGGTGTCGCCCGCGGCCACGGTGAGCCGGGAGAGATGCCCGTACATGGTCCGGAGGTCATCGGGGTGCTGCAGCAGGACGTGAAGGCCGTACACCTCGTGGGGCCCGGCCAGGACCACCACGCCGCCGCCGGAAGCACGTACTACCTGTCCGATCGCCACAGCAATGTCGATGCCCGAGTGCTCTTCCTCCGGCCCGCCCGGGGCGATGGCTCCCCGGGTGAGGTAGCCGGGCTCGTCCAGGGGCCACCGGGCGGGAACGCTCGCTCCCGGGATTCCCGCCGCGGAACCCCCCGGCCGCACGGCGAGGATGGGTGGGGAAATCAGCAGCGGCGGGGGCGCGAGGGTGGCATCGGTCGTGGTTCCACCCGACTCGAGGCCCATCATCTCCCGGATCCGGGTGTACCGGAGCTCGACGCTGTCCAGCGCCACCGCCAGTTCCTGGACCTTGGCGTTCTCGGCTTCCAGCTCGGAAATGCGGCCGCGGAGGAACGGCACCGTCGCCGCGGCTCGCACGATGGGGAGGTAGAATGCCACGCCCGCCAGGAGCGCCACGGCGATCCCGATCACCAGCCCAAGACCCGCCCTGAACACCCACACCGGAATCCGCCACGACCGGGAGGCCGAAGCATCATCGGTATGGATCATCACCGTCACCCGCTTCGACGTGCTCATCCGTCGTAGGGACGCCCGAGGATCATCTCGAGGAGCCGCGCCAGGTCGTCGTTGGAGTAGTAGCTGATCGAGAGGGTGCCGCGGCCCTTTCGCTTGGCGGTGAGGCGCACGTCGGTGCCGAGATGCTTGCGGAGGGCGTCCTCGACTCGCCTGGCCTCGGCAGACTGCGCCGTCGGCGTGTGAGGGGAGATGTGAGACGTGAGCCGGCCCCTTGCGCCGCCCCTCGCACGTCCCGCAACTCGCTCCTCCACTTCACGCACCGACCAGCCGTGCGACACGGCGGCCTCGGCCATCTTCAGCAGCGCCTTCTCGTCCTCGAGGCCGAGCAGCGCGCGGCCGTGTCCGGCGCTCAGGCTGCCGTCCTCGAGCCGGGCCTGCACCGGGGCGGGCAGCTTGAGCAGGCGAAGCGTGTTCGCCACCTGTGGGCGGCTTTTGCCCACCAGCCGCGCGACTTCACCCTGCGGCAGCCCGAAATCGTCCTGCAGCCGAGCGTAGCCGCGGGCCTCGTCGAGCGGGGTGAGCTGGTCGCGCTGGAGGTTCTCGATCAGGGCGAGGGTGAGGAGGGTGCGGTCGTCGGCTTCGTGGATCACCGCCGGAATGCGCGGCCACCCGAGCCGGCGCACCGCGCGCCAGCGGCGCTCGCCGGCAATGAGCTGCCACCTCTCCCCGTGCGGCCGCACCACCACCGGCTGCAGCAGCCCCGACGCCTCGATGCTGGCGGCCAGCTCCGCGAGCGCCTCGTCGTCCCAGCGCTGGCGCGGCTGGTAAGGGTTGGGATCGATGGAGTCGACCGGGAGGTCCCGGAGCCTCCCCTCCTGGGCCGCCTCTTCCTTCGAGATCGGCCCCAGCAGCGCCTCGAGGCCGCGGCCCAGGCGCTTCTGCC
The DNA here is from genome assembly GCA_050733295.1 of Gemmatimonadales bacterium. Lineage (GTDB taxonomy): Bacteria > Gemmatimonadota > Gemmatimonadetes > Gemmatimonadales > GWC2-71-9 > JAICEH01. The sequence continues at coordinate 558 of JBOHSQ010000156.1, read as the reverse complement.
CCGGTCCCGTCATCCGGCCGCCTCGTCAACGGAGACGGGCGGAGACGGAAGGGGACGGGCGGAGACGGGCGCCGGGACCGGCTCATCCCCGAACTCCGAGCTGGTGTCGGCTGACCCCTCATCGGTCCGTCCCTGCCCGTTTCCGCCCGTCCCTGCCCGTACTGCTTCCGGGAACCGCTTCGCCAGCTCCTGTCCCACTGCCAGGTAGCTCTTTGCCCCGACCGACTGCGCGTCGTACAGCAGTATCGGCTTGCCGAAGCTCGGCGCTTCCGCCAGCCGCACGTTTCGCGGGATGACCGTGCGGAAGACCTTCGCACCGAAGTACTCACGCGCGTCGGCCGCCACCTGGCGGCAGAGGTTGAGGCGCGAGTCGTACATGGTGAGCAGCACGCCGTCGATGGCGAGCGCCGGGTTGAAGTTCTGCTGCACCAGCCGCACGGTGTTGAGCAGCTGCGAGATGCCCTCCAGCGCGTAGTACTCGCATTGGATCGGGATCATCACCTCGCGGGCGGCCACCAGCGCGTTGACGGTCAGCAGGCCGAGCGAGGGTGGGCAGTC
>JBOHSQ010000155.1:0-4188 GCA_050733295.1 Gemmatimonadales bacterium | reverse complement strand
GCGCAGCTTCAAGGGAGTGACCGATTCCAAGGTGCTGAACGTCAAGCCGAACCGGATCAAGCTCGAGCGGGTGCCCTCGCAGATGACGCTGGAGCAGTTCAACCAGCGCTTTCCGTCGGTGGTCGAGCTCCCGCAGCTGGCGCTGATGAACGGGCTCGAGAGTGGCGTGAGCGTGCTATCGGCGGGCGACTACGTGAAGCGGGTCATGAACCGATGAGGCGGGGTGCGGCGAGCCGGGAATCCGCCCGGTTCGCCGCTCTCGCCGTCATCCCACCCTCCGGCTCTTCCCTCGCAGGAAATCCATCAGGATGAACTGGCCCAGGGTCATCGGGCTGGTGAAGTACGCCTTCCCGCGGCAGATCCGGGCCACCTGGCGTACAAAGGCCACCAGGCTCGGATCACGCGCCAGCATGAAGGTGTTGATCTGGATGCCGGCCTGGCGGCAGGCGTGAACCTCGCGGAAAGTGGCCTGGAGAATCCTCGGGTCCAGGCCCGCGCTGTTGATGTAGACCTGCCCGCCGGGCAGGGTCAGCGCCGACGGCTTCCCGTCGGTGATCATCACCACCTGCTTCATGTCCTTCTTCTGCCCGGCCAGGATGCGGCGGGCCAGTCGAAGCCCCTCGGCGGTGTTGGTGTGGTAGGGTCCCACCTTGGCTTCCGCGAGCGCGGAGAGCGGGATCTCCGACGCCCCATCGTGGAAGAGCACGACGCGGAGCGAGTCGCTCGGGAACTGGGTGCGGATGAGGTGGGTGAGGGCGAGCGCGACCTTCTTCGCCGGCGTGAACCGGTCCTCGCCATAGAGAATCATCGAGTGGGAGCAGTCGAGCAGCAGCACCGTCGCGGCGGAGGAGCGGTACTCGGCCTGGTGCACCATCAGGTCGCCGTACTCGAGCGGGAGCGGCACCCGCACTCCGGCCCGGGCGATCGCCCGGGCCAGCGTGGCCGGGACATCGAGGTTCAGGGTGTCGCCGAACTCGTAGAGCCGCGGCGCGGCCTCCGCCTCGATGCCCGTCGCGAGCTGGGTGGTCTCGTGGGCGCCGGCACTGGAGCGGCCGATCGCCCCGAGCAGCTCGCGCAGGGCGCGGTAGCCCAGGAAGTCGCGCGCCTTCTCGGTCAGGGCGAAGTGGACGTCCTGCGCGGCGCGTCGAGCCGCACCGGTCGGCCCCACGAGTGGTCCGCGGTGCTGGTCACGCGGCTCGCGCAGCTCCAGCCAGCCCTCGTCCGCGAGCCGGCCGATGATGCCGTCGAGCAGCTCCGCCAGCCGCGCCTCCAGCTCGCGATCCTTCGCCTCGTCGCCGGTGCCCTCGCCACGCAGGTACCGGAGCAGGTCGGGGGTGAGCTGGCCGGACTCGGCCAGGGCCTGGATGATCGCCTGGCGGAGCGCGTCAAGGTCTTGCCGGCCCTCCCACGGCGCGTCGAACCCCGATCCCAGCAGATACTCCCCCAGTCGGTCGAGAAGGGCCTGCAGGTTGATTGCGTCGGCCAGGCCGGGGACCAGCCGGGTGTAGGTGTGCGCTCTCATTTGACGGCAGTGCTCCCCTGGGTCGACGGCACCACAGTTCATACGCGTCCCGGTGCTGCCCCGTTCCGCGGGCGCCTGGCGTTGCTTAGACTGCGCAGGTGGATCCGCCCCCGACAATCGGCCAGGTCCCGGCGGCCGGTCCGCCCCTCCGCATCGAGCATCCCGGCACCCCGCTGCCGGCGCCGCCACCGCCCGACCCGGTCCCTTCCCGGCCCGCGCCGCCCGCGCGCTTCCGCTTCGGTGCCCTCCGGCACCGGAACTATCGCCTGTTCATTTCCGGCCAGTTCATTTCCCTGGCCGGGACATGGATGCAGGCCGTGGCGCAGGGCTGGCTGGTGCTGCAGCTCACCAACTCGCCGTTCCAGGTCGGGCTCGTCACCACGATGGGCACGCTCCCGATCCTGCTGTTCACCCTCCCCGGCGGGGTCATCGCGGACCGGGTGGACAAGCGCCGGGTCGTCTTCCTGCTTCAGGCCCTCATGCTGGTGGACGCGCTGGCACTCGGCGGGCTCACGGCGACCGGTCGCGTGACCGTCACGTGGGTGATGGCGCTGGCGGTATTCAACGGAATCCTCACCGCGTTCGAGGTACCCGCGCGCCAGGCGTTCGTCGTGGACCTCGTGGCACGGGAAGACCTGACCAGCGCGATCGCGCTCAACGCCTCGGCCTTCAACGTGACCCGGGTGATCGGCCCTTCGGTCGCGGGCGTGCTGATCGCGACCGTGGGCATCGCCGCATGCTTCTTCGTGAATGCGGTGAGCTATGTCGCGGTGCTCGCGGGGCTCGCGATGCTGCGGCTGCCGCCGCACCTGCCCGGCCGGCGCGGCGGTGGTGGCTGGAGCGCCCTGGCCGAGGGGACGCGCTACATCAGGGAAACGCCCTGGCCCCGCGCGCTGATCCTGCTCACGGCAACCTACAGCATCTTCGGTTACGCAGTGCTGCCGATGCTGTCGGTCTTCGCCCGTGACGCCCTGGGTGCGGGGGCAGGCGGCTATGGGTTCCTGGTGGCGTCCGTCGGGGTCGGAGCCGCCGCCGGCTCCCTGTTCCTGGCTGCGGTCGAGACGGAGAACCGCCGGCGTCCGCTGCTCTTTGCAGGGGGGATCCTCTTCGGCGTGCTCATCGTCCTCGCGGCGATATCCCGCACCTACGCGATCGCGACGGTCTGGATGGCCCTCACCGGCCTGGCCATGATCCTCACCAACGTGAGCGTCAACACCCTGCTGCAAACCGAGGCGCCCGACGCGCTCCGCGGCCGGGTGATGGGATTCTACTCCTTCGTCGTGCTGGGGATGGCGCCATTCGGCGCGTTCCAGATGGGCTGGCTGGCCGATCACCTCGGCATTCGCGCCGCCTTTGCGATTGGCGGCGCCGCCTGCATCGCTGTCTCCGTCCTGGTCGCCTGGCGGATGCGGCGGATTCCCACCTCGACGCTGGTCCCGGAGGCCGGATGATCGTCACGGTGTCGCGCCAATACGGCGCGGGTGGTGCGGCGGTGGCCAAGCTGGTGGCGGATGGCCTCGGATGGACCCTGATCGACAACGATGCCGTGGACCTGGTGGCCCAGCGTGCCGGGCTCAGCCGCGAGGAGGTGGCCGGCCGGGAGGAGCGGGTCCCCGGCTTCGTGGAGCGCCTCGCCGCGGCCCTGGCTCGCTCCTCGCCGGAGCTGGTGGGCCTGGCCGAACCCGAGGCAGTGCTGCCCGACGAGATCCGGCTGGTGCGCATCACCGAGTCCGTGGTCAACGACCTGGCGGCCCAGGGCCGGGTGGTCGTCGTGGGGCGCGCGGCCCCGGCCGTGCTCTCGCACGAACGCGAGGCGATCCACGCCAAGATCGTCGCTCCACTCGAGGCGCGGATCCGCCGGGCCGTCGAGCGCCTCGGCGTGGACGAGAAGGGTGCGGCGAAGCGGGTGCACGAGATCGACGAGCAGCGGGCGCGCTACCACCGCGAGTACTACCGGCGGGACTGGCACGATCCGGCGAACTACCACCTGGTGCTGAACACGTCGGCCCTGGGACTCGAAGGCGCGGCCGCGTTGATCCTGGCGCGCGCGACCGCCCTCGGCTGGCGCGAAGGGACCGTCTAGTACATCCCGAGCTTGCTGCCACCGCCGGGTGGTCCGCGCCGCTCCGGCCGGGCGCGCGAATAGCCCGACTCCGCGCTCCGGCTGATCCTCCGGCGCCCCGCGAGCCCCTCAAGCAGCAATTCGCAGCCCGCCACCAGCCCACCCGGGTCATCCTCGCGGGCCAGCCTCCCGGCGCGCACCGCCCCCAGCAGGCCCGGGACCGAGCCGAAGGCCTCGACGCAGGCGATGGCGGGCTCGTCATCCGGAACCCGCAGGGCGCCCCCCTCATCGAACCACGACACCACCTCGTCGCCGTCCCAGTCGGGCATTCGCGCCTCCAGCGTCGCCGAGGCAGCGCGGCGGATGAGGTCCTCGGCGAGGGCGCGGGCCCCGAGCAACTCGCCCTCGTACTCCAGCTCGAGCTTTCCGGTGACCGCCGGGAGGGCCGCGTACACGTCACTGACCCGGACCACCGCGGGCCGCTCGCCCTGCAACTCCGCACGCGCCTCAGCGCTGGACACCGCCGCCTCGAGCGCGGCGATGGGGAGCCGCTGGCTCACGCCGGAGCGCTGGTCGATCCGCTTGTCCTCGCGCGCCTCGAAGG
>JBOHSQ010000154.1:0-2414 GCA_050733295.1 Gemmatimonadales bacterium | reverse complement strand
TACCGGGGGCGAGCGGTGAGCGTCAATTCAGGCGGGCGGGCGGGCGGGCAGGCAGGCGGGCCGAGAAGCGGGCGGAGGACAGGGTGGCGGCTGGGAGGACAAGCGGGCGGGCTGGCTGGGGGAGGGGGCGGTCGGGCAAAAAGTTGGTGAGCATGGAGTTATCATTTCCGGCGGTGGTGGCACGCGGCCTGCTCTCCGTTGGCGCGCTGCGCCCACCCGTCCAATGAGGTTTCAGTGCACCACACGAGGAGATCCATCCTGGCCGCCCTGGTCGGCATCGGTTTCGGGCACCTGGCCGGCCCGGTTGCCGCGTGGGCACAGGATCCGGCGAAGCCGCGGCCGGAGGCGCGGAAGGTGGTGCGGGAGCGGGACGAGCCGGGGGCGGGGGCCGGGCCGGTGATGAGGCAGGAGCCGCGGAGGGCGGGAGGACGGGAGGGCGGAAAAGCGGAAGGTGGGCGGACAGGCGCACAGGCGGGCGGCAGGCCCGGAGGGCAGGCAGGGGGGCGCGGAGGACAGACCGGGCAGGCGGGTGGACGGACAGGGGGGCAGGCGGGCGGGCGGACCGGCGGGCAGGCGGGCGGAAGGCCGGCGGTGGGGAAGAAGCCCGACAGCCCGGGGAAGCCGAGGCCGGAACTGCGGCGCCGGAAGCCGTGAATCTGAAACACTTCATCCAGTCGACGCGTATCTTCTGCGGGGCTGCCAGCGTGGCGGCCCCCTTTGTCGTCAATGCCCTTACCAGGATAGTCCTGATGCAGCGAATGGTTTCCCTCGCCGCGTTCACGCTGGCCGCGACGCCGCTCCAGGCGCAGATGGCCGCGCCGGCCAAGCCGACTGAGTCCGCCGCGGTCACCCGTGCGGCGGGCACGATCACGGCCCCCGACATCGCCCGGAAGGTCGGCATCATCGCGCACGACTCGATGCAGGGGCGCGACACGCCGAGCCGCGGGCTCGACCTCACCGCGCAGTGGGTGGCCGACGAGTTCAAGCGCGCGGGCCTCAAGCCGGCGGGCGAGAACGGCACCTGGTTCCAGCGCTACCCGATCTTCCGCATGAAGCTCGACACCGAGCGCTCGAAGATGAGCTTCAGCGGGGCAAGCGGTTCATGGAGTGGCGGCTTCACCAACACCATGATCCGGCTGCAGGGAGTGATCCCGAAGGAGCCGATCAAGGGCGAGGTGCTGCTGCTCGCGGGGCCGGTGGACTCGGCCGCCGTGACGCCGGCGCTGGTGCAAGGCCGCGTGGTGCTGGTGGCGGCGACATTCACCCAGGGAAACCCCCCGGTGCTCAAGGCGGCCTCGACCGCGGCGGAGCTCGGGGCCGAGGCGGTGGTGCTGAGCGCGGGCCGCGACGGGAACTTCTTCGACGCGCAGATCCGGCGCGCGACCCGCACGGACGTCTCCCGGCCCTCGGCTGGCAAGGGACTGGCACGGGTCTCGGTGGTCGAGGTGCGGGGCACGACCCTCGACTCGGCGCTCGCGGCGTACGGCGTCGACCTCGCCGCCACGCGGGCGACCACCACGCCGGTGATCCGGGTGATCGAGGGGCTGGAGGCCGAACTCGCCCTGGCCTCGAGCCGGAACGAGGAGCTGACCGCCCCCAACACGATCGGCATCCTCGAGGGCTCGGATCCCAAGCTCAAGCACGAATACGTGATGTTCACCGCGCACATGGACCACGTGGGCCACTCGGCCGACGGACGGTGCCGGGCACAGGGCGCGGACTCGATCTGCAACGGCGCGGACGACGACGCGAGCGGCACGGTGGGCGTGGTGGAGCTGGCGCAGGCGTTCGCGGCCAAGGGGGCGCGGCCGAAGCGGTCGATGGTGTTCATGACGGTGAGCGGCGAGGAGCGCGGGCTCTGGGGCAGCGCATACTGGGCCGACCATCCGACGGTCCCGCTCAAGGACGTGGTGACCAACATCAACATCGACATGATCGGGCGGAACTGGCCCGACACGATCGTGGCGATCGGCAAGGAGCACTCGGACCTGGGCACCACACTCAACCGGGTGAACGCGGCACATCCCGAGCTGCGGATGACGGCGATCGACGACAAGTGGCCGGAGGAGAACTTCTACCGCCGGAGCGACCACTACAACTTCGCGCGGAAGGGCGTGCCGATCCTGTTCTTCTTCAACGGGGTGCACGACGACTACCACCAGCCGTCGGACTCGCCGGACAAGATCGACGCGGAGAAGATGGCGCGGCTGACCCAGCTGCTCTTCTACCTGGGGTACGACATCGGGAACACAGCGGAGCGGCCGGCGTGGAATCCGGAGAGCTACAAGGCGGTGGTGGAGCCGGGGAAGACGTCCTAGGCAGGCGGGCGGGCAGGCGGGCGGACGTGCGGACGGGTTGACCGCCCGTCGTGTTTTCGCATCGACCGGTAGAGACCCCAGCAGAGCCGGTTGACC
>JBOHSQ010000153.1:0-9755 GCA_050733295.1 Gemmatimonadales bacterium | reverse complement strand
GGCCGGCCCCGTTCGCGTGCCGCCGCTGCCGGGTCTGCGGGTGGCCAGCGCCCTCCGACCTCACTACAATTCCCGCCGGCCAGCCACCTGGCGGTCTGGCCGCCCAGCCGGGACAGGTGTCCGAGTGGCTGAAGGAGCCGGTCTCGAAAACCGGTATACCGGCAACGGTATCGTGGGTTCGAATCCCACCCTGTCCGTTTCGCCAAGCGGGGGCGCCGTCACCGGAGCCCCCGCTTGCCTTTCCATCACCACTTCTCACTTCCTCACGGCGTCGGTCCCACCCCCGCCACGAAGCTCACCACCAATCCCGCGTGATCCGAGGGCCACAGGGTGGTCGCCTGGCCGAACGCATCCGTCGTCGCGAAGCGGTCTCCGGCCTCGTCGCCCAGCACATCGAGCTTGAGCGTGGCCTCCACCGCCCCCGGCGGCCCGAACCCCCGCAGGAACACGAAGTCGATGCGCTGGTCGAAGCCGGGCGTCGTGTTCTGGAGGTCGGAATCGTTGCAGCAGGTCTTGCCCGCGGTGGTACCGCCGCCGAAGAGATTCCACGCGTCGGAGAACCCGCCGCCCTGCGTCACCAGGCCGTAGGTCGGTGTGGTCGAGCCGGCAGGGGCGTCCGAGTTCGCCGCCGAGTTGAAGTCGCCCAGCATCACGATCGGCAGCGTCTCGCCGGCCAGGATCGCCATCAGCTCCTGGCCCTGCGCCGCGTTGAGCAGCCCGCCCGCCGGCCCCTGCGTCTCGAGGTGCGTGTTCACCACCCGGAACTCATGGCCCTTTACCGTGGCGGTTGCCGCGGTCCATCCGCGCAAGATGAAGATGCCGCCCCCGATCGGCGCCAGCGTCGAGAATGCCGCCGAAGCCGGTGACCGGGTCGCCACGTCGCCCCGCGCCAGGATGGCGTCGCTGTCCCGGAAGCGAAGCAGCGCGGGCCCCGGCGTGAACCCGTTGGTCGGGTCCGGCACGAACGCCGGAAGCTGGAAGTTGGTGAGCGACGACTGCACGACCGCGCGGTAGTCCAGGTCGCGGTCCGCGAGCGCGTCGAGCAGGAGGTCCAGGAAATCGTATTGTGTCAGCTCGCCCAGCTGTGGATTGGTGAGCGAAAGCAGGCTGTAGGTCGTCACTTCCTGGAGCCCGACCACAGCCGGCCTCGATCGGGCGATCTCGTCGGCCAGCGCCTCGGCCCGCGCGGTGAAGTTGGTGCCGAGCACGGTGAGCCACGCCTGCGAGGTGGCCGGCGCCACCGCCGCCGCGAGCTCTTCGGGTGTGGGGGTCGGATCGGTCGCGAAGTAGGTCGCGATCGCCTCCGCCACCGGGTCGATGTTGGTGCCGAGGTACAGGTTCCGGGTCATGGTGGTGATGCCCCGGTTGCCGCTCGGTGGCGGGGTCTTCGCGAACTCGGGCGCGACTGGCGAGTCGTCCGCACTACAGCCGGAGATCGCCAGGACCCCGGCGAGCCCGATCACCAGCGAACGGCGGTACGTCACCATACATTCCTCCCTGAGGGGTGACGGTAGGGAAAAGACTCCGCCCCAATCAAGCGAGCGTCAAGACCGCTCGCCGGGCTCCTCCGAGGGGTGTGCCAACAGTGTCGATACTTCCTGCGTTTTTGCCTTCGCTTCTGCCGACCGACCCCTTCGGCTGTCTCGCCAGCGGACTGTGCCTCCCGAACCCGGAAGGCCCGCTCCCGCCCGGCACCTCCGGGCTGCTGTTCACGGCCCTCGGCCTCGTCCTCCTCGGCGCCCTGTTCCATCGAGCGCGCCAACCTCGCGAGTAGGCCCGCTTCCTCCCGCTCCTTCCCGCTTCCTCCCGCTTCCTCCCGCTGCTTCCCGCCTTCCACCTTACTGCAGGTTCTTCCGGAGCCCGTCCAGGCTCAGCAGCGGCACCCCACCTTCCGTCGGCACGATAAGCACCATGTTGTTCGAGGTCCGGAGCTGCTCCAGCACCTCCAGGTACTGCTTGGTGAGCGCCTCGGGCGTGAGCGTCTGGTTGAGCAGCCGCTGCTGTTCCGCCTGCAGCCGCGCCACCTCCACCCGGTGCTGCTCGGTCTGGATCCGCTGCTCCTGCGCGATCTTGTCGTTGATCGCCTGCACCACCTGCGGCGGCGGCTGGAGGTTGCGCAGGAAGAAGGCCGTGACCCGCGCGATCTTGAACGGCGGCCCCCCGTCCTGCGCCACCGTGACGAGCGCCGAGTCCACCTCGGCCTCCATCGCCACCGAGATCCGGTTCCGCTCCGAGATGTCGTTGATCGAGTAGCGCACCATCCCGTCCCGCACCCCGTTCCGGATCGCGTTCTTCACCAGCGCCTCGACCCGTTCCTGGATCCCGATCTCGCGAAAGATCCGGGGCGCGACCTGCGGGTCGATCTGCCAGCGGAGCGCCACGTCCACCTTCATTCCCATCTGCTCCCGTGAGAGCGCGTCGATCTGCTCCACGTCCTCGGCGCTCTCCGGGAACTGTTCCTCCCGGGTCGAGAAGTACTCGACCGTCGACCACGGTTCCACCAATCGGATGCCGGGGAGCAGGGGCGAGGTGCTCACCCGCCCGAAGGCGTGCTTGACGCCCACCCGGCCTGCGTCGATCACCTTCACCATCGAGGCGCCGACGACCAGCAGGCCGAGCAGGGCCGCGCCCATGCCGGCCAGGCGAAACGCCCATCCGGCCCCCGGCCTGGCGCCGTTCCTGGCCAGTCCGGAGGCGGTCTTGAGGAGCAGCAGTGCGACGCCGAGGCAGAGGACGACCAGGACGACCTTGGACACCGGGACTCCCTGTTGGGGATGACCTGCGAACGTGCGACAATATCGCGTGTGGTGCTGCGCGGCGCGACGCCCGCCGGGTGGCCCGAGGCAGTGGAACCCGCTAGAATTCCCGCCGCCTGGCCAGCTAGCCGTCCAGCGGTTCAGCCATCCAGCCCGGACAGGTGCTCGAGCGGTTTAAGAGGCACGCCTGGAGAGCGTGTAGACCCCAAAAGGGTCACGTGGGTTCGAATCCCACCCTGTCCGCTTCCCGCTCCGCCCCGCTCCCTCCCACCGCCATCAGGGAACCGTTCCCCGCCGGCCGTCGTATTCTTCGGTAGTCGCCTCTGCCGGAGACTCAGTGCTCATCCGCCGACCGCCCGACATCCCTTCGTCCGAGATCACCCCCGAGCCACTCTACCTCGCGCGCCGCGACTTCCTCGCGGCCTCCGCGGCCGCGCTGGGCTCGATCTCGCCCCTCACTACTCACGTCTCACGTCTCGCCTCTCACGTCTCACCGGCGGGGGGAGGAGGGCGGGATGACGAGCCCAACACCTGGGACGAGATCACCAGCTACAACAACTTCTACGAGTTCGGCGCCGGCAAGGAGGACCCGAAGCGGAACGCGCACACCTTGCGCCCTCGCCCGTGGAAGGTCGAGATCGCCGGTGAGGTGAAGCGGCCCGCGGTGCATGACCTCGACGACCTGCTCCGCCCCTGGAAGCCGGTCGAGCGCGTCTACCGGCTCCGCTGCGTCGAGGGCTGGTCGATGGTCATTCCCTGGCTCGGGATTCCCCTGCGGGATGTGATCGACCGGCTCGAGCCCACCAGCCGCGCCAGGTATGTCGAGTTCACCACCCTGCACGACCCGGAGCAGATGCCCGGCCAGCGCTCGAGGCTCCTCCCCTGGCCCTATGTTGAGGGACTGCGGATGGATGAGGCCCGGCACCCGCTCACGCTGCTGGTCACTGGGCTCTACGGCCGGACCCTGCCGAACCAGAACGGCGCGCCGCTCCGGCTCATCACCCCCTGGAAGTACGGATTCAAGGGCGGGAAGTCGATCGTGCGGATCCGGTTCATCGAGCGACAGCCCCGGACCACCTGGAACCTCGCGGCACCCGACGAATACGGCTTCTACGCCAACGTGAACCCCGACGTGGACCATCCGCGCTGGACCCAGAGTCGCGAGCGGAGGATCGGCGAGTTCCGTCGGCGCCCGACCCTGATGTTCAACGGCTACGCCGACGAGGTCGCCTCGCTCTACGCCGGCATGGACCTCAGGGCCAACTTCTGATGAAGGTGAGGTGGCTCAAGCCGCTGCTCTTCGCGGCCGCGGCGGTGCCGGCGTTGCTCCTCGCCCTCGACGCCGCGCTGGGCGGCCTCGGCGTGAACCCCATCGAGGAGGTCACCCACCGCACCGGGAAGACCACCATCGTGCTCCTCGGTCTCACCTTGGCCGTGACACCGCTCCGCCGTCTCACCGGCTGGAACGAGGTGATCCGGGTCCGTCGCATGCTGGGGCTGTTCACGTTCTTCTACGCCTGCCTCCACTTCCTCACCTGGATGGTGCTCGACCTCTTCTTCGACTGGGGCGCCATCGCGGGCGACATCGCCGACCGGCCCTACATCACCGTCGGCTTCACCGCGCTGCTGCTGCTCGTCCCGCTGGCGGTCACCTCCACCCGCGGCATGATCCGGCGCCTCGGCGGCCGCCGCTGGCAGATGCTCCACCGGTTGGTGTACGTGGTGGCGGGACTAGGGCTGCTGCACTTCTTCTGGTCCCAGAAGAAGGATATCTCCGAGCCGCTCATCTTCCTTGTGGTGTTCGGTGCCCTGGCGGTGTTCCGGCTGGCCCCCCTGCGGCGGAAGCGCGCCGCGCCGGTCAGGCCGGCTCCAGAGACTGCTCCGGAGGGGCAGGGGTTATCTTTGCCACCATGACGAAGTCCCTGATTCGTCCGATTCACTGGGTGGCGTTCGCCGCCGCCCTCGCGCTGCTGCCCGCCGCGTCGCCGGCTCGGCGGCACTTGCACCTGGTGAAGAGTGCGCCGGCGGCCGACACGACGCTCGCCGCCTCGCCCGCCGAGATCACGCTGTGGTTCAGCGCCGAGCCGACGTTGAAGCTGACCCGCATCTCGCTCCTCGACGGCTCGGGCGGCAAGCTGCCGCTCGGCGCCGTGAAGGCGGGGACGGAGCCGAAGGCGGCCGTGGCCGCGCTGGAGGCGCCCCTCGTGCCCGGCGCCTACAGCATCTCCTGGGTCACGGGTTCGCCCGACGGCCATGTGGTCCGCGGGAAGATCGCCTTCACGGTGGCCCCGCCGGCGGCTCCCGCGCCGCCGGCGTCCGGCTCGCGCTGACCTACAGCCCAGGTGCCGCTCGACGGATACGCACTGGCTCGATGGCTGGCGTACGGGGCGACGCTCGTCTTCGTCGGGCTGGTGGCGGTGCCCGCCCTCATCCGCCGGGCCGGCCCCGATGACCCCGCCGTAGCCGAAGGAATCCGCCGCCGCGCCGAGCGCCTCGGGCTCACCGCGGCGGTCGTGCTTCTGGCCGCGAACTTGTTTCGGCTCTGGTTCCAGGCCCGCTCCTTCCTCGAGCCCGGCGAGCCGCTCGGGTCCGACATGCTCCGGCTGGTGATCGGCACCGGCATCTGGGGCACCGGCTGGAAGCTTCAGTTCGCACTGTCTCTCCTGCTCGTCGTCACCTTCCTGTCAGCCCGACTCCGCTCCAGCCGGGTGCTGGTCGGCGCCCTGGTCCTGGGAATGGTGATCGTGACGCCGCTCACCGGCCATGGCGCGGCCTGGGAGAGCCCGGGGTGGAGGGGCGTGGCCCTGCACGCGGTCCACCTTGGCGCGACGGGCGCCTGGCTGGGCACTCTCCTGGCGCTGGCCGTCACGGCGTTCCCGGCGCTCTCGGCCCTTCCTGCAGCCACCCGCGGGCCGACCCTGATGGCGCTTCTCGGAACCTTTTCGCCGCTGGCGCTCGTAGGTGCGGCAACGATGGTGGTGAGTGGCGGGCTCCTCGCCTGGCACTATGTCGGGACCCTGCAGGGGTTCGTCGCATATGGGTATGGCCGGTGGCTCTTGGTGAAGCTCGGCCTCCTTGCCGGCACCGTCGGGCTCGGCTGGCGGAACTGGCGGGTGCTGACCCCCAGAGTGGAGCAGGGAGAGGTACACGGCCTCGCCCGGAGCGCGGGGTGGGAGCTGGCCATCGGCGCTTTGATCGTCCTGGTCACCGCCATCCTGGTGGCGCTCGATCCCGTGGGAACCGGTTGACCCCGGTATTGCCCGTGACCGCTCGAAAGGGCAGTTTTCAGGAATGATGCTCAGGCTTCTCCGCCGTTCGCGACTGGTTCCACTCTTCCTCTTCCTGGCCATGCCGGGGGTAGGCGGGACCCTGGTCCAGGCGGGGCATCACTGCGGTGACGAGGCGCCCTGGTCGGCCGCCGCCGACCACGCCTCGAGTCCCCAGGTCGGTCACCAGCAGCATCACGACGACGGCTCGTCCCGCCCAACTGCTCCCGGCCATCCCTGTGAGTGCGTCGGGCAGTGCGACCGGTCGGCCTCGGGTACGGTCGCACCGCCGGCGCCGCCGACAGTCGCCATCGCTCCGGTCGTGGCCACCCGGCACCAGATCACCAGCGATCGGTCCGCGCCCCAAGTCCGGCCGGACCGGCTCCTCCCTCCCGCCATCGCCCCACCGCTGGGCTGACGTCGGCGCCACAGGCGGCCGGCGTCGCCAGTCCATCGCCCGGTGGCATTCCGCTTCCGGGCCACGGGAACATGCCCGCAGGCGCGGGCCAGCGATGGGGCGGGAATGCGATCGTCAGTCAATCGAAGCCAGGCCCGAAGTGGGCTCGGCGCGACCTTCCTTCTGATGCTGGGAGCGGCACCGCTCCTGGCGCAGGCGCCCGAGCGCGTCGTGGCCGGCCGGGTCCTCGATGCGAGGAACCGGGAGCCGGTGGCGGAGGCCCAGGTCCAGGTCCGCGGCGCGACCGCGCCCGTCTTCACCGACGCTACCGGCACGTTCCGCCTCGTCGTGGTCGAGGGCGCGACCGAGCTCAGGGTGCGCCGGATCGGCTACCTGCCGTCCACCCGCGCGCTCCCGGCCGGAGAGCCGTCGGACGCGCTCGACATCCTGCTCCTGGCCTCGCCCACCGAGCTCGACCCGGTCGTCGTGACTGCCACGCGGGATGAGCGCAGCCTGGCCGAGGTACCGGCCGCAGTGTCCGTCGCCGATAGCGCCACCATCGCCCAGGGCAGGACTGCGGGGCTGCACGAGGTGCTGCGCTACGCGCCCGGGGTGCAGGCCAATTCCCGCTACGGCCTCGACGACGTGAACATCTCGGTCCGCGGGTCCGGGATACGCTCGAGCTTCGGGGTCCGGGGTGTCGCAGTAGTCCTCGACGGAGTGCCGATCACGGAGCCCGACGGCCAGACACGGCTCGACCTGATCGAGCTCGGTGCCGCGCGGCAGGTCGAAGTCCTCCGCGGCCCCGCTTCGGCGCTGTACGGTGGCGCGGCCTCGGGTGGTGCGGTGAACATCATCTCGCGGACGGGCGCCGAGGCAGCCGGCCTCGCCCTCAAGGCCCAGGGCGGCAGCTTCGGGTTCCAGAAATACGACGCTTCCTACGGCTCGCCCTTCGCCGGCGGGCGTGGCGCGGTGTACGCCTCCGGCGCCTGGACCGATTCGGACGGGTTCCGGGCGCACAACGAGGACCGGATCTGGCGGCTCAACTTCCGCTCCGACTACTCGCCGAACGACCGGACCGGGTTCGCGGCGGAAGCCTCCACCTCCGACCTCGACATGAAGATCCCGGGAAGCCTCACCCTGTCCGAGTTCGAAACCGATCCGAACGCGGCCGACCCGGCCACGGTCGCGCGGGACTACGGGCGCATCGACCAGCGCTGGCGCGCAGGCCTCCGGGGCCGCCACCTCTTCGGTCCGGACAGCGGCGCCGAAGTGTCGGCGTACGCCTTCACCGGCGGCCGCACGCTCGATCACCCGATCTTCCAGGTCATCAGGCAGGACCTGAACCGGACCCAGGCCGGCGCCCGCGCGCGCGCACCGCTCATCGGTGGTCCGCGGAGCCTGGTCGTGACGGCGGGAACCGATTTCGACCGGCTCGCAGGGGACGACCAGCGTTTCCAGAATGTGGCCGGCGAGCCGGGCGACGTGGTGGCCGACGGGGAGATCACCCTGCCGACCGTTGGTGTCTACGCCCAGGCCGAGGCGCGGCTGACCGACCGACTGGCCCTCACGGCGGGGCTGCGGTGGGATCGGGTGGAATACGGCGTCCAGGACCGGCTCGCTCCCGACAAGAGCTTCGAGCAGACCTTCAGCGAGGTCACGCCGAAGGGCACGCTCTCCTATCGGGTGGGCACCGGTAGCTCCGTCTACTTCTCGGTCGCCAAGGGCTTCGAGCCGCCGACGCTCTCCGAGCTCACCGCCAGCCCGAGTCCGGACGAGGCGATCAACTCCTCGCTCGAGCCACAGTTCCTGATCAACTACGAGGTCGGGTTCAAGTCGCTGGTGCGCGACCGGCTCTTCCTCGACCTGTCGCTGTTCCGGACTGACATCGAGGGCGAGTTCATCCAGACCTCGGTGTTCGTGCCCGGCGAGACCGCGCCCCGCCGCATCTTCGAGAACGCCGGCGAGTCGCGCCACATCGGGTTCGAGGCTGGTGCCCGAGCCCTGCTCACCGATTGGGCCGACCTGGTCGGCAGTTACACCTGGTCGGATTTCGTGCTGCAGGGCTACAGCGGCACGGTCACCCAACCCGACGGCTCCAGCGAGACCGTGGACTTCGCCGGCAACCGCCTGCCCGGCGTGCCGGTGCACCGACTTGCCGCCGAGCTGCGCGTGCGGCCCGTCGCGGGCCTTTCCGCGTTCGTCGGGGGCGAATGGCAGAGCCGGGGGTATGTCGACAATGGCAACGCCGAAAACGGGACCGTGTACGTGCGCGGCTCCGGGCCCACCCCCACCGTCACGGCGGTACCGTTCACGTCGGTCGATCCCTACGCCCTCGTCCACCTGGGTGCGAGCTGGACCAGCGGTCCGGTCACGCTTCACGCCTCGGTCGAGAACCTCCTCGACGAGACCTATGTCGGCAACATCGCCACCAACGCCGCCGATGGACGGTTCTACGGCGCCGGCGCCGGGCGGTACCTGTCGCTCGGCATGACCCTGTCGGCGTTCGGAGCCAATCGATGACGCCTCACGCGCAGGGCGCCGTGTCCCGCGCGGCGCTGCTTACCGTCTTCGCGGTGCTCGCCTCGGCGTGTGCCCAGGGTGGCGCAACCGGACGCGATGCCCCGGGCGATGCGACACTCGCCTTCTCGGAGGCCCGGATCGTCTCCAGTGATACCGAGAACGGCGCCACGCCGATGTTCCTCGCCACGCCGGCAGGCCAGCGCATGCTCGCCTGGGTGTCGGCTCCCGGCGGTGGGGAGGATGGTCGCCTCCATGTCGTGGTCACGGATGCCATGGGGGCGAGCGGCCCGGCGGCCACCATCATCGACTCGATTGGTCCCGTCGAGCCGCACGGCGAATCGCCGCCGCAGCTCGCCGCGGGCGCCGACGGCCGGCTCTACGTCCAGTACGCGGTGGGGAAGGTCGTGCCCGGCGAGCGGTTCCCGGTGAGCGCGCTTCGCTTCGTCCGCTCCGAGGACGGCGGCCGCACCTGGTCCGCTCCCGTGACGGTGAACGACGCCGGCCAATACGGCGAGTTCGGGTCGCACAACTTCCACGCCCTCACCGTGGCGCCCGACGGCGTCCTGCTGAGCACCTGGCTCGACGGGCGGGAAGGGGCCTCCGGGGTGTGGATGAGCCGCTCGACCGACGGCGGGCGAACCTGGCAGGCCAACCAGCCCATCGATACCGATCCCGCCTGCCCCTGCTGCCGCACTGGCGTCACGGCGGCCGCGGATGGCCGGCTCTTCGTTTCCTGGCGCACCATCCTCCCCGGCGACATTCGCGACGTCGTCGTGGCCCGCTCGGATGACGGCGGCGCCACGTGGGCCGAGC
>JBOHSQ010000152.1:0-13679 GCA_050733295.1 Gemmatimonadales bacterium | reverse complement strand
CCGCCACGCTGCCGCTGGGCGAGAATCCGGCGTCGGCCGCACCGAACGCGAGCGGCAGCAAGGCGCCGCCGGGGCCGACCATCGCCCCGGGCAGGACGAACGTGAGCTGGAGCGGCAGGGACTTCTGGCCTCGCACCTCGAACTGACCGGCCCGGGCCGCATCGGCCGGCGGCACCATGACCGGCACGCCGGGAATGAGCGTGCCGAAGGCCAGGGGTGCGATGCCGGTCACCCGGAGCGGCCGGCCCTGCGCCGACACGGGTGCGACGAGCAAGAGTGCAAGTACGGGGAGCAGTCGCATCGGATAACTGCCGGTGGACGGAGGGGCGGAGGAAGGACGCCGGCGAAGTCCCGGGGACTCCGCCGGCGTCACGCCGATCCGGACCCGACGCCCCTGGCGTCAGTTACCGGTGTAGGCGACGTCCAGCTGAACCGTCCCGGTGTACGTGCCCGCGACCTGGTTCACGCCGGGGGTCACGGTGGCGCCCAGGAACACCCAGATGTCGCCGGTCCCGTACACATCCACGTTGGCGACCCCGCCAGGCGAGAACGACGTTGCGCCGGCGGTGGAGTTGGTGCCGTTGTGCAGGCCGCTCCAGGTGCCGATCAGGAGGTTGTTCAGGCTGGCGTCGACCAGGTTGGTCGGGAGGGTGTAGGTCAACGCGACCTCGAAGCTCGACTGGCCCTGGATGCGGAAAGTACCCGCGCCCGCGTCGGTGGCGGCCACCGACTTGGGGACGCCGGGAAGCACGTTGCCGAAGTCGAGGTTGTTGCCGGCGGTCACGTTCAGCGGCTGCTGCACGATCGCCTGCGCGGTGATCGAAGCCGTCTGGGACTGCGCATGGGCGGCGCCGGCGAGCCCTGCGAGGAGCGCGACCGCAGTCGCGATCCGAACGGTGGTGCGCATCGAATTGACCTTTCTTCCGATCGAGTGATGGTGCATGGCGTTTCGGTCGCCGCCTCAGGGACGCGACTCGGGGCTGGGGAGGGGCAACAGGTGTGCCAACAGTGGCAGAGCGCCGCACGGCACCGGGCCGGGGTGCCGAGCGCAAGCCCAACGGGTGCAAGACGTTGACGTGGAGGGGCCGGCGCCATCGCGGCGGCTGCAAGGGGCGTCGATTCGCCGGGGCGGGATCGACAGGGGCGGATTTGCGAGTTGCGTTTTGCGAACCGGGAAACGGGGCTGGCTTGCTGGCCGGCGCCGCTTTCGAGCGGGACGGGAATCAGGCTATATTGCCGGTGCCTCAGGTCCGAAGGGCACTGGCGCGCGAACCGCGTCAGGACCTCGCCGGTAGCAGCGCTAAGCGATGCCCGGTGTCGCTTCGGGGAGCCTGAGGCACTTTTCTTTGCAGGACGGGCAGGAGGGGCGGGTCGGCGCGGCGACTCCGGGGTAGATTCCTCAGACCATGTCCATAGCACTAGCTCGACGGTATCGGCCGCGGCGATTCGGCGACCTGCTGGCGCAGGACCACGTCGCGGCGACACTCCGCGCCGCCGTGGCGCGCGGACGGGTAGGGCACGGCTACCTGCTGACCGGACCTCGCGGCGTCGGGAAGACGACGGCCGCGCGGGTGCTCGCCATGGCGCTCAACTGCGAGCGGCGCGCCGGGGGTGAGGGCGAGCCCTGCGGGGACTGCGAGACCTGCCGCCGGATCTGGACCGGGGCCGCAAGCCTGGACGTCGTGGAAATCGACGCGGCGAGCAATCGCGGCGTGGACGACGCGCGCGACCTGCGCGAGCGGGCGATGTACGCGGCCTCCCGTGAGGGTGGCCACAAGGTGTACATCGTCGACGAAGCCCACATGCTCACCCGCGAGGCGTGGAACGCGCTGCTCAAGATCCTGGAGGAGCCGCCTCCCGGCGTCGTCTTCGTCTTCGCCACCACCGAGCCCCAGAAGATCCTCAACACCGCGGCCCCGGTCCTCTCCCGGCTGCAGCGGTTCGACTTCCGCCGCATCGGGGCGGGAGTGATCCGTGACCGCCTGGCCGACGTGCTCCGGGCCGAGGGCATCGAGGCGGAGGAGGATGCGCTCCGACTCATCGCCCGGCACGCCGATGGCGGGATGCGGGACGCGCTCTCCATCCTGGACCAGTGCCTGAGCTTCGGCGACGGGACGGTGACCGCGGCGCGAGTGCGGGCCACCCTGGGCCTGATCGCGGACGAGCTGTACGGCGAGGTCCTCGCCGTGGTGGCGGACCGCCGCCCCGACGCGGTGTTCGACCTGGTGGCACGCCTACTCGCTTCCGGGGCCGACCTGACCACGTTCATGGCGGGCGTCGGCGAGCTGTTCCGCGGAGCGCTGATGCGGAGGCTCGGCGTCGAGCCCGAGGGCATCACGCTGGCCATGCGGGAGACCATCGAGTCCCTGCACGGCCGGTTCGAGCCGGGTGACCTCGTGCGGATGCTCCGGCTCCTGGGTGAGGAGGAACAGGGCATCCGGCGGAGCGGCAACCCGAGGCTTGTGGTCGAGACACTGCTGCTGCGCTGGGCATTGCTGGACCGGATGGTGGACCTGGAGGCAGTGCTGGGCAGCGGGAGCGCGGGAGGGCGAGAGGGTGGGAAAGGGCCGGAAGGGGGACGAGGGAGCGGAGAGCGGGAAACAGGGAGCGGGACCGTCGAGCGCCGCGCTCCCGGCCAACCCGAGCGGCGCGTGATTCCGGGGGCGGAGCTGGTCATTGCCGAAGCTCGCCCCGCAACGGCGCCGGCTGCGCCACCGCGCGCGTTGCCCCGCGCGACCTTTGACGTGGCCGGACTGCGCGGAGTGTGGGAGCACCTGATCGAGTCGGGCCGCGGGACAAGCCCGCTGCTCGGCGAGGCGCTCTCGCATGCCACCCCGCTCGAGGTATCGCCGCCCGACGTCGTGCTCGAGCTCCGCGACGACAATCACGCGCTCCAGCGGCCGCTGGAGCGGCACAGCGCGATGGTCGAATCGCTACTCGGGGCGTCGGTGGGGCAGCTGGTGCGCCTGGTGATCCGCCTGGCGGACGAGCGCCGTAACATCCCCGGGCCCGGCAAGGGCCGGCGGCTCTCGGAAGCCACGCTGCGGGCCGAACGGCTCGAGGCCGGGCGGAAGAAGGACCCGGCCCTCGACGCCGCCAGCCAGGCACTGGACCTTGAGGTCGTGGAGTAGCGTCAGAGGCCCGATCCGCCTAGATTTCCCCTTCCAGTAACTTGTGTGGTAGCAACGTGATGGCTGATTTCCAGCAGCTTTTCCAGCTCGGCCAGCAGGTCCAGGGCCGGCTGCAGCAGATCCAGACCGACCTCGCCGGCCGGGAAGTCGAAGCAACGGCCGGGGGCGGGCTGGTCCGGGTGACGGTGGACGGCCGGGGCACGCTGCGGGCGGTTCACATCGACCCGGCGGCCTTCGAGGGCCGCGACGCCGAACTGCTCTCGGACCTCGTGATGTCGGCGATCGCCGAGGCGCAGCGGCGCGCGGGCGAGCTGCTCCAGCACGAGATTCGCAAGGTCGGACCGCTCGGCGCGCTGCCGCTCTAGTTCGGTGAGCGCTCTCGACGACCTGATCACGGAGCTTGCGCGCCTCCCGGGCATCGGGCGGAAGACGGCGCAACGCCTGACGTTCCATCTCCTTCAGCAGCCGCACTCGCAATCCGAGCGGCTGGCGCAGGTCCTCCTCGCGGTGGCTGAGCGAGTCCGGCCCTGCCGCGAGTGCGGGTACCTCACCGAGTCGGAGTTGTGCGAGTTCTGTCGCGACCCGCGACGGGACCCGGCAGTGCTCTGCGTGGTGGAGGAGCCTTCGGCGGTGGCGGTGATCGAGCGTGCCGGAGAGTTCCGGGGGCGGTACCATGTCCTGGGCGGCCGGCTGTCGCCGCTCGACGGGGTGGGGCCGGAGTCACTCCGGCTCGACGACCTCGTCCGACGGGTGAGCGGCGGGGAAGTTCGCGAGGTGATCCTGGCGACGAACCCGTCCATGGAGGGTGAGGCCACGGCGACGTACATCCAGCGCCTGCTCGGTGGCAAGCCGGTGCGGGTGACCCGCCTCGCCCGGGGGCTGCCGATGGGCGGGGACCTGGAATACGCCGATGGGGTGACGATCGCCCATGCGCTCGCGGCGCGACGGGAACTGCCGTGACCGGCAGGCGGACGCTCTGGTTCTCGGCGGCGGCCGTGGTGGGCGCCCTGGCCGGCTACGCCGTGGCGAAGCGGGTGCAGCACCAGCATCGTGAGGACCTGTTCAGCGCGCGGCCCCGGCGGCGGCGCGCGGCCCTGGGCTGGCTCGAGGGCCATCCGTCGGCCGGTGCGGCGGCACTGCTGCGGGATTACCTGGCCTGGGAGCAGGAACCCGCGCTGGTGGCGCGCGCGGAGACGCTGGTTCAACGGCTGCAGTCGACCTACCCCTGACCGGGAGCCCGGAGCGGATGCACGGTGCGTCGAGCTGGAGCTTCGGCGAGCGCGAGGCCCAGCGGATCCACGACATCCTGCGCGAGCTGCTGCGCGAGTCGGGGGCGCGGAGCGCGCTGCTGGTGGACCGCACCGGCCAGCTCGTGGCGCAGGCCGGCGAGGCCCCGACCTTCGACCCGACCGCGTTCGCCTCCCTTACCGCCGCCGACTTCTCCGCGAACGACCAGCTCGCCCGCATGCTCGGGGAGCAGGAGTTCGGCGCCCTGTTCCACCAGGGCGAGCGGGAATCGATGTACCTTGCCGACGTGGTGCGGCGGGTGATCCTGGTGGTCCTCTTCGACAACCGCACCACGCTCGGGCTGGTGAAGCTCCGCGTCCGCGGGACAGTGGGGACGCTGGGCGAGGTCTTCACAGCGATGTTCGCGCCCGGCGCCCAGCCGCCACCACGCATGGCCGACGGGTTCGTCGGCGAGGCCGAGGATGAGCTTGATCGCCTGTTCGGGGAGTGAGACCGCGCGATGTCGATGATCAACTACGCCTCGCGCGAAATCAACTGCAAGCTGGTCTACTACGGTCCGGGGCTCGGCGGCAAGACCACGAACCTCGAATACGTCTACCAGAAGGTGGCGCCGGCGTCGCGGGGGAAGATGATCTCCCTTGCCACCGAGACCGAGCGCACCCTGTTCTTCGACTTCCTTCCGGTGGATCTCGGCACGATCCGCGGCTTCAAGACCCGGTTCCACCTCTACACCGTGCCGGGCCAGGTCTACTACAACGCCTCGCGGAAGCTGATCCTCAAGGGGGTAGACGGGGTGGTGTTCGTCGCCGACAGCCAGGTGGAGCGGATGGAGGCGAACATCGAGGCGATGCAGAACCTGTACGACAACCTGGCGGAGCACGGCTACGACCTGACCCGGCTTCCGTTCCTGGTGCAGTACAACAAGCGCGACCTGCCCAACGCCGCGCCGCTGCCCGAGCTGCAGCAGACGCTCAACCCGGGCTGGCCGGTGTCGGACACGATGAAGCAGCGGATGACCACGGACCCGCTCCACCCGGGGGAGTTCCTGGTGTGGCAGTCCAACGGGCAGTGGGTGGAGCGCGCGCCCTACTACGAGGCGGTGGCGCTCACCGGTGACGGCGTCTTCGACACCCTCAAGGCGGTCAGCAAGCTGGTCCTCAAGGCTCTGGGCTGAGGAGACGGGGATGTGGACGCTCCCCAACATCATCACGCTGGTCCGCATCGCGCTCACGCCGGTGATCGCGCTGCTGCCCTTCATCGAGGGCTACTGGCCGAAGGTGATCGCCTTCGTGGTGTTCCTGGCCGCGGCCATCAGTGACATCTGGGACGGCTACCTGGCGCGGTCCCGCAACCAGGTGAGCGACTTCGGCAAGCTGCTCGATCCCATCGCCGACAAGCTGCTGCTGCTGGCCACGCTCATCCCCATCTACTGGATCTCGCAGGAACGGAAGGAGCTGTACGGGATCCCGGTGTGGGGGAGCATCCCGCTCTGGGTCTGCGTGCTGCTGCTGGGGCGCGAGTTCGCGATGACCGCGTTCCGGCACTGGGCGAAAGGGAAGGGCGTGATCATCGCCGCCGGCCGGGCCGGCAAGCTCAAGACCGCCTTCCAGAGCATCTTCATCGGCGCCACCATCGCGTGGTTCGCTTTCCGCGATTCGCTCGAGCCGCTGGGCTGGCGGGACCAGCCGTTCGCCCGGTTCTGGACCCACTTTCACGGCGGGTTCGTTGCGCTGACCCTCGCAATCGCGACGCTGCTGACGGTGTATTCCTTCGCGCTCTACGTGTACCGAAATCGGGAACTCTTCAGGACGTAGCACCCGGACCCTGTGCTCTCCGCATGGACATCGAACTCCTCACCATCGGCAACGAGCTGCTGCTCGGATTCACCGTCGACACCAACGGTGCCGAGCTCGCGCGCAGCCTGGGGGAAATCGGGGTCCGCGTGGTGCGGCGCACCTCGGTGGGCGACCGCCCGGAGGAGATCGGCGCCGGGGTGCGCGCGGCACTCGAGCGCACCGGTGCGGTGATCACCACCGGCGGCCTGGGCCCGACGCGGGACGACGTGACCAAGGCGGTCGTGGCCGAGCTATTCGGGATGCCCATCGAGTTTCGCCCGGAGCTGTGGGAGGCCCTGCTCGAGCGGTATCGGAAAGTGGCAGGACGAGTGCCGACCGAGAGCAACCGTTCCCAGGCGGAGGTTCCGAGGGGAGCCACCCTGCTCCCCAGCCGGTGGGGCAGCGCGCCGGGATTGTGGCTCGAAGGTCCGGTGGCCGGCACCGAACCGCGGATGACCGGGCTCGCGATCCTGCTCCCCGGCGTGCCAAGGGAGATGCGGATGCTGCTCCAGCACGAGGTGGTCCCGAGACTCGCCGAGCGGGGCGGGGGCAGGGTCACGCGCTCGCGGACGATCCGCACCGCCGGGATCCCCGAATCGGTGCTGGCCGAGCGGATCGGGGCCGTCGAGGAAGAGATCGTGCCCCTCACCCTGGCCTACCTGCCGAGCACTACCGGGGTGGACCTGCGCGTGACGGCCTGGGACCTCGAGCCAGCGGAGGCAGAGCGCCTGCTGGAGGCGGCCGCCCAGTTGCTCGAGTCGCGCACGGGGACCGGCCGCTACGGCCGCGACGACGCCGACCTGGCGGAGGTCGTCCTGACGCGCGCGGGCGCGGCGGGCCTCACGCTGGCCACCGCGGAGTCGTGCACCGGCGGGATGGTCGGCGCGCGCATCACGGCGGTTCCCGGGAGCTCCGAGTCGTATGTCGGCGGAGTGGTCGCCTACGACAACCGGATCAAGCGGGAACTGCTCCGGGTCCCGGCCGAGATGCTCGAATCCCATGGTGCCGTCTCGGAACCGGTGGCGGTCGCGATGGCCGAGGGAGCGAGGCAGCATCTCGGGGCAGATGTCGCGGTAGCCGTCACCGGGATCGCGGGGCCCGACGGCGGCACGGAGGAGAAGCCGGTGGGCACCGTCTGGCTCGCGGTGGCTGGCCCTCGAGGCTCCTCGGCCCGCAAGCTCCGGCTCTTCGGGAACCGGGAAGAGGTGCGGGTCCGTGCCACGGAGGCCGCCTTGCTGGACCTGCTGCAAGCGTTGCCGGGGTGAGAGCCTGCCATTCCGACCGACTCCGTTGGCCCCATCGCTGCTATATTCCCGGTTCCCAGGTCACATTGCACCGGACGAGGTCGTCGTGCAGAAGCGGGATGCGGACGGGCCGGGGCCCGATGCCGAGCACATAGACGCGTTCCTCCGTGAGGTCGCGGATGGGGCCGAGGTGGCTGAGCCGGCCGGGGCGGCCGGCAGGACGCCGGCTCCCGAGAGTGGCACTTCCGGCGTGCCGACCGAGCCCACCGAGGGTGCGGTGCGGCGGCTGGAAGACCAGCTGGAGGAGCTGCGCGACCGGCATGCCCGGCTGGGGGCAGAGTTCGACAACTATCGCAAGCGGGTGACGCGGGAGCGGCTCGAGGGCAATGACCGCGCCCAGGCCCAGCTCCTGCTCAAGCTGCTCGACTCGCTGGACGACCTGGACCGGGTGGTCGCCACGAGGCATGAGGGGCTCACCGCGGATGCCCTGCGCGAAGCGGTGCTGCTGATCGAGCGAAAGCTGTGGAAGGAGCTGCAGTCGGCCGGACTCGAGCGGGTGGATCCGGTCGGACAGCCGTTCGACCCGGCCTTCCACGAGGCGGTGTCGGTGGTCCCGGCGCCCTCGCCGGAGCAGGACCATGCTGTCAGCGCCACCTTCCAGGCCGGCTACCGCTTCAAGGGCGCACTAGTGCGGCCCGCGCGGGTGCAGGTCTACTCCAGCGAAGGCCACGCCTGACCGTGGCAGGCAAGGATTTCTACCAGGTCCTGGGCGTGCCGGACAGCGCAAGCCAGGACGACATCAAGAAGGCGTACCGGCGCCTGGCGAAGCGCTACCATCCGGACGCCAACCAGAACGATCCCGCTGCCGCCGAGCGCTTCAAGGAAGTCTCCGAGGCGCACACGGTCCTTGCCGACGCCGACAAGCGGAAGCAGTACGACCGGATGCGCAAGCTCGGCGCCTTCGATGCGGCGGCGCGCGGGGCGGGCAGGGGCGCGCGCGGGCCCTCGGGCGTGGAGTTCGAGGAGGTGGACCTCGGCTTCGGGGGCCTGGGCGGGCTGGGGGACATCTTCTCCTCGATCTTCGGCCGAGCCCGGCGCGAGGACGACCGGGGCGAACAGCTCGAGGCGGTGGTCGAGGTGCCGTTCCGCATCGCGATGCGGGGCGGGAAGGTGCCGGTCACGCTGCCGGTCACCGAAGCGTGCCCCACCTGCCGCGGCACCGGCGGCGCGCCCGGGGCGACGCTGTCCACCTGCCCGGAGTGCAGCGGGAAGGGAACGATCTCGTTCGGGCAGGGGAGCTTCGCGGTGCAGCGGCCATGTCCGCTCTGCCGCGGGCGCGGGACCGTTCCCTCGGAGCGTTGCCCGACATGCGCCGGCGCCGGCGAGGTCCGGACCGAGCGCCGGGTGATGATCACCGTGCCTCCCGGCACGGAGTCAGGGAGCCGGGTACGCCTCAAGGGCCAGGGACAGCCAGGCAAGGGCTCGCGTCCCGCTGGCGACCTGGTGGTGACGTTCCAAGTGCAGCCGGACCGGTTCTTCCGGCGCGAGGGCCTCGACGTTGTCTGCGAGGTCCCGGTGAACCTGGCGCAGGCGACGCTGGGGACGCGTATCCGGGTGCGAACGCTGGACGACAAGAAGGTGGTGCTGCGGATCCCGCCGGGGACGCAGCCGGGGCGCCGGTTCCGCATCCGGGGACAGGGCATCCAGCGAGGCGAGCGCGCCGGCGACCAACTGGTGCAGATCCATGTCACGGTGCCGGACAAGCTGACTCCGGAACAGCAGGAAGCGATGAAGCAGTTTGCGGACAAGGCGGGGCTCAAGTACTGAAGTGCAGGGAAAAGTGGGAGGGGAGAAACGAAACAGGGGAGCCCGGGCGGCTCCCCTGTTCATTTCCCGCCATGCGCCTCCCACCCTTCACGTAAGACTCCCGCTCAACCCCACACCTTCTCCACCAGCACCCGGTGGGTGGCGAGTTCGGGCTCGCCCGGAGCGGGTGACCGCTGGGTCCAGGTGCCGTCGGGCCCCAGCTCCCACGCCTGGCGGGTGTCGCTCCACATCAGCTCGAGGGTCTGGCGGACCAGCCGGCGGTTGGCGGGATCGTCGATGGGCACCACCGCCTCGACCCGGCGGTCGAGGTTGCGGGGCATCCAGTCGGCGGACCCGATGTAGACCTCCTCACTTCCACCATTGGCGAAGCAGAACGCGCGCGAGTGCTCCAGGAAGCGCCCGATGATGCTCACCACCCGGATATTGTCGCTGACCTCCGGCACGCCAGGCCGGAGGCAGCAGATGCCGCGCACCAGCAGGTCCACGGTGACGCCGGCGTGGCTCGCGTCGTAAAGCGCGGTGATGACTTCCGCATCGACCAGCGCGTTCATCTTGGCCAGGATCCGCGCGGGCCGCCCCGCCCGGGCGTGGTCGGCCTCCCGGGCGATCATCTCGAGGAACCGCCGCCGCATCCCCTGGGGCGCGACGATGAGCTTGCGGTACGCCGCGGGCGACCCGAAGCCGGTGAGCACATTGAACAGGTCGGTGAGGTCGGCCCCCAGGCCAGGGTCGGCCGAGAGCAGCCCGAAGTCGGTGTAGAGCCGTGAGGTCTTGGGGTTGTAGTTTCCGGTTCCGAAGTGCACGTAGCGGCGGATGGTGCCAGCCTCGCGCCGAACCACCAGCAACACCTTCGCGTGGGTCTTGAGGCCCGCCACGCCGTAGCTCACGTGGACGCCCACGTCCTCCAGCCGCTGGGCCCAGCGGATGTTGTTCTCCTCGTCGAACCGGGCCTGCAGCTCGATCAGCACCGCCACCTGCTTGCCGCGCTCGGCGGCGTGCACCAGCAACCGCGCGAGGTTCGAGTCGCCGCCGGTGCGGTAGAGCGTGATCTTGATGGCGAGGACGTCCGGATCCTCCACCGCCTGCTGGACGAACCGCTCCACGCTGGAGGCGAAGGAGTCGTAGGGGTGGTGCACCAGGACCGGCCCCTCACGCATGATGTCGAAGATGTTCCGGTTGCCGAGCAGCCGGGCCTGCGTGACCGGGTGGTGAGGAGGGTCGCGAAGCTCCAGGACCTCGAGCGTGGCCAGGGTCATCAGGTCGGCGGCGTCGAGCAGGCCCGCCACCTCGTAGACGTCATCCGGCGTGAGCGGTGGCGCCTCGGCCTCGGCCTCCTCGCTGAACTCGGCGAGCAGGAGCTGCCGCAGGGAGGCGGGCATCGAGGGAGCCACCTCGAGCCGGACAACCTCGCCGAACCGGCGGTTGCGGATTTCCTCCTGGATCAGCTCGAGCAGGTCCTCGGCCTCGTCCTGGTCGATCTCGAAATCGGTGTTCCGGGTGATCCGGAACATGTGCCACCCGAGGATCTCGATGCCGGGAAAGAGGGACTCGAGGTGTGCGCCGATCAGCAACTCGAGCGGCATGAATTGGTGACTGCCGGCCAGCGGCACCCAGCGCGGCAGGATCTTCGGCACCTTCACCCGGGCGAAGCGCTCCTCCCCGTCATCGGAGCGGAGCACCACGGCGAGCGACAGGCTCAAGTTCGAGATGTAGGGGAAGGGATGCGCCGGATCGACCGCGAGCGGAGTGAGCACCGGGAAGACGTGCTCCTCGAAGTACCGCCCCAACGACTCGCGGTCGGGCGCATCGAGATCCGCCCAGCGCGTGACGATGCGAATGCCGGCCGCCTCGAGCGCCGGGAGGAGGTCGCCAAGCAGGCAGTCGTCGCTCCGACGAACCAGCTCGCGCACGACGACCGCGGCCGACCTCAGCTGCTCGGCGGGCGTCAGGCCGTCCGCGGTCCGCTCCACCACCCCGGCGGCGAGCTGCTGCCGGAGCCCGGCCATCCGGACCTGGAAGAACTCGTCGAGGTTTCCGCCGAATATCCCGAGGAACTTGAGCCGCTCGAGGAGGGGTGTGCGGGGGTCCTCCGCCTCGTGCAGCACCCGCCGATTGAACTCGAGCCAGGACAGCTCCCGGTTCAGGAACAGCGAGGGGTGCCGAAGGTCTACCCCGGGGGCCTCGACAGGGAGGTGGGTGCCGGTCATCCCAGTAATCTAGGCGCGAATGTCACGGGGCCGTGATGCAACCTCAGATGTCCCCGCCTGCCTTGAGGTAGCGGTACAGGCCGAATAGGCCCACGGCGAGGCCCGGAATCCACACTATCTCCTCCTCAGCGATGAGGCCGACGACGAAGGCCGCCCCGCCGACGATCATCAGGATCGTGCCATCCCGCCTCCCCGATGACTGAACGGCGTCGAGACCAAAGGTCGCCGCCGCAAGGGTTTCCGAGCTCGCGGCGGGCGCGTCCATCAGGGCCGCGGCCGCCATGGCCTGGGTGGGCGTCACGGCCAGCGTGGGCGCCGTTCCCTGGGCCCGGACGGGGTGGGCCAGCAGTGCGGCGCCGAGGGCTCCGAGGGCGATCCAGCGGTTGCGGTGCGGCATACGGTCCTCCCGGGTGGACTGGGTTACCGGACGGTCCGAGATGCCAGACCGTCCACTTCGGTGCGGGAAGTCACCTCCGGGGCGCCACCACGCACCGGTCGTGCCACCCACCCCATCATTCCGGCGACCTGAGGACGGACCAGCGGCCGCGAGGGGAGCCGGCGTGCCCGCCTCGTCGGGCTAATTGGTCGTGGTGCGAACGAATCCCGCCTCGCGCCGAGGCAGCACGTAGGTGTAGCGAGCCTCGATGACCAGATCGACATTGTCGTCGCCGTCACCCAGGGTCTGCCTGGAGGCGCGGCGCACGAGATCGAGTTCCAGCTGGTGGTTCGCGTCGAACCGATGGCCAACGCCGCCTCGAAGCTGCGTCTTGTCGAAGAAGGTCTCGCGGGCCTCGTCGCCCAGGGGGATGAATCCTTCCATGTCGCCGCGCAGGTACCAAGCCCCGGGGGAATGATCGTAGGCACCCCGGATCGTGTACCGGGTGAGGGCGCGCAGTCGGAGGCGGCCGGTGCGATCGTCGCCGCCGCCCTCGTAGGAGATCGACCGCACCTCGGCGATCGCCCGCCCCTGGAGGAACAGCCGGGGGTGATCCTTCGGCCGCCAGTGTGGCAGGGCGCCCACCCGCAGCCGGATCTCGGTGGTATTAGGCGCCTCGTCCTGGTCGGTGAAGATCAGGTAGCCGTAGCCGAGGAGATCGATGTTGGGGTGCACTTCCCACTCGACGCCGGCATCGAAGCCGAGCTCCTGCCAGTCGGGGCCCCCGCTCAGGAGGACGGTGGGATTCAGCTCACCGACGAAGGTCAGGTCCCTGCTGTAGGGCCAGATGAAGGTTCCGGTGCCGGCGAACTGGGTGGTGCCCTGTGCCGAAACAGAGGCCGCGGCCCCCACCAGGAGCGCCGCGGCTGCGGCCACCATTCCGGGATTCATTGCCGGAGAATCTACGCCCCGGCTTCGCCCTCCGGAAAGAGCAGCCGCATGCGCTCGCGCCACCGCTCACGAAACCCGGCGAAAGCATCGCCCGGCGCGTTCCACACGGCGAACCAGAGCCAGGCCTCGAGGGTTCCACCGATGCTCTCCACGCCCGCGCGGAGGATGCCGTCGCCCAGCTCGGTGACAGTCGCGCCGAACTCGTGCGGAGGCGCCCAGGAGATCACGGTGCCGCTGAGCGCTTCGCCGGTGACGAGTGTCGCGCTCCAGGGATTGCCCTCGCGCGCGCCGGCGAGGCTCGCGGGCAGGGTGAGGCCCTCGGGGCCGATGAACCGCCGCCACGCGTCTTCCTTGGACTGGTGGACCGGTGCCCGCAGCATCAGCACCTGGCGATCTTGTCCCGCATGGCGCTCGAGGTAGTGCCGGAGGCAGCGGAGCTCGAACCCCCAGCCGCGCCGGACGCCATGGTACTCGTCCTCCCAGTCGCCACCGACGCCGAACCCGGAATGCACCAGGCGGAGCACCGTGCGGCCTCGTTCCGACTCGAGGGTGAAGTCCATCGCGAGGAGGGCGGGCGGATCGAGCTGTCCCGCGGCGTGAGCCATCGTGCGGTCGTAGGTGGCGCGGAGGCGGCGCTCCGCCTCCCATATGTCGATGCGTGACGGCCAGTCCACGTCCGGTGCCCAGGTCCAGCGGATCTCGCCGCGGGGCCCGGGCTTCACCTCGGCATTGACGGGGAACCAGCGCTCGAGCTCGCGGGCATCGGTGAGGGCGCGCCAGACGGCGGCCACCGGTGCCGCGATCTCGAGCTTGACCTCGATGGCGCGGGCATCGGTTCCGGGGGTTGCCGGGGTCATGGT
>JBOHSQ010000151.1:0-3967 GCA_050733295.1 Gemmatimonadales bacterium | reverse complement strand
CGGCCCCGACGCGCGGCTCCCGGCCGACGTCGCCTACAACCTGCTGAACTCGGTCGGTCCCTACGGCATCCTCTTCACCTACGGCGACAACGACACCTTCCCGCTCTGGTGGGCCCAGGAGGTCGAGGGCATCCGGCGAGACGTGACGGTCGTCTGCCTCTCCCTGGCCAATACCGACTGGTATGCCCGGCAGCTGCGGGACCAGCCCGTGCGGCCGTTCGACGCGGAGCGCGCACCCGAGGTCTGGCGCGCGCAGGCTGGCACGCCACAACCGGATCGTCCGGTTCACACGATGACCGATCGGGAGATCGCGCTCGCCAGGCCCCAGCAGCTGCAGGCCCCGCTGCCCCTCCGTTTCGGGACGCTGGTGGACACCCTGCCCGCCGGCACGATCCTCCAGATGAGCGACATCGTGGCGCTCCGCATCGTGCAGGAGAACCTTGGACGGCGCCCGGTCGCGTGGGCCATCACCACCGGCGGCGAACGGGCCGGTCTCGGCAGCTGGACCGTGCAGCAGGGGCTCGCCTTCCGGGTCGTCCCGGAGCGTCCCGACAGCACCAGCCCCGACTTCGACTTCACCGCCATCGCGGGGGCGCCACTCGACGTGCCGCTCACCCAGCGGCTCGCCTGGAACACCTACCGGACGGCCGGGCTCCTGGAGGCCGATCCGGCCACCATCACCGATCCCACCAGCCGGAGCTTCTCCAACAGCCTGGGCCTGGTGTACGCCCAGCTCGGGTTCGCAGCCGAGCGCCGTGGCAACGTCGAGGATGCGCTCGAGAGCTTCCGCCGCGCGGCCCTGCTCAACCCCAACCCCGCCATCACGGCACGCCTGGCTGAACTCGAGCGCGGGGTCTTCGCCCTCCCCGGAGCCGACACGGCCGGGCGATGAGTGGGGGTCCCGGCCACCCTGCCGGGCCCGACCCGTGTATTTTTCATGGCTATGGATCTCCCGGGCCTTCCCGTCCGGCTCGCGCAGGTGCGCGAACGGATCGCCGGGGCCCAGACGCGGCGCGGCTGGGGCCATGCCGTCCGGATCGTCGCGGTCACCAAGACGCTCGGCCCCGAGGCCGTGCGCGCGGCGCTCGACGCCGGCCTGACGGACATCGGGGAGAACCGGGTGCAGGAGGCGTTGGGCAAGATGGAGGGCCTGGATGGACTCCCCATCGCCTGGCACCTCGTGGGTCAGCTGCAGCGAAACAAGGCGCGCCACGCCGTCGGCCGCTTCGCGCTCATCCACTCGCTCGACCGGATTGACCTGGCCCTCGAGCTGGCGCGTCGGGCTTTGTTGGGCCCGGTGCAGCCGGTGCTGGTGCAGGTCAACTGCTCCGGCGAGCCGCAGAAGGGCGGGGTGGAGCCCTCCGCCCTCCCGGCGCTGCTCGATGAGGTGGCGGTCCTCCCGGCGCTCTCGCTCCAGGGCCTGATGACCATGGCGGAGCTGACCGAGGACGAGCCGCGCCAGCGGCAGGCCTTCGCCCTGCTGCGCCGCCTGCGTGACGAGGCGCGGGGACGGGGCCATCCGCTGCCGGAGCTGTCGATGGGCATGTCCGGCGACTATGCCGTCGCCGTCGAGGAAGGCGCCACCCTGGTCCGCCTCGGTACCGTACTGTTCGGGGAGCGATCGCGATGAACGACGCCGTCTTCACCCTCACGCCGCACGACATCCGCGCCCAGCAGTTCGCCACGGCCCTCCGCGGCCTCGACCGCGCCGCGGTGGAAGCCTTCAAGGACAAGGTGGCGGAGGAGGTCGAGCGCCTGCTGCGGGAGCGCGCCCAGACCGAGGAGCGGCTGCGCAATTTCCAGGAGCAGCTCCGCGCCTTTCGCGAGCGCGAGCGGGCGATGAATGACGCGCTGCTCGCCGCCCAGCAGTTGCGCGCCGACATCGAGCACCAGGCGGCGCGCAAGGCGGAAACCCTCCTGGCCCAGGCCAAGGTGGAGGCCGAGCGCCTGGTCGGCGAAGCCAGCCGCCAGGAGGCGGTCGTGCGCGACCGGGCCGACACCGCCCGGCACCAGTTCCACGCCTACCTCGGCAGCCTGCGCACCATCCTCGAGCGGCAGCTCGCCGACCTCGAGGGCCTGGAGCAGCAGATCCGCGTGTCCCCCGGCGCCCAGACCTCCGCCTGATGCCGCTGCCCGGCTGGCCCGACGGCCCCGCTGACGCGCTCGAACGCGAGCTGCTCGAGCGGTGGAAGGAGGAGGACCTCTTCCAGCGCACGCTCGCGGCCGGAGCCGACAAGCCGGGGTTCGTCTTCTTCGAGGGGCCTCCCACCGCCAACGGCCGGCCCGGCATCCACCACGTCTTCTCCCGGACCATCAAGGACCATTTCTGCCGCTACCAGGCGATGCAGGGTCGCCGCGTGACCCGGATCGCCGGGTGGGACACCCATGGTTTGCCAGTGGAGATCGAGGTCGAGAAGGAGCTCGGCATCCGCGGCAAGAAGGACATCGAGGACAAGGTCGGGGTGGCGGAGTTCAACCGGCTCTGCCGTGAGAGCGTGATGCGCTATCGTGGCGACTGGGAGGCGCTCTCCGACCGGATCGGGTTTTGGCTCGACTACGCGCGCCCCTACGTCACTTACGCCAACGAGTACGTCGAGTCGGTCTGGTGGCTGCTCAAGCGGCTGCACGAGCGCGACCTCCTCTACCGTGGGCACCGGGTGCTCCCGTACTGCCCGCGGTGCGGCACCGTCCTTTCCAGCCACGAGGTCGCGCTCGGCTACGAGGAGGTGCAGGACCGCTCGGTGTACGTCGCCTTCGAGCTCGACGATGACTCCGGCGAGGAGCTCGTGGTCTGGACCACCACCCCGTGGACGCTGCCCTCGAACGTCGCGGTGGCCGTGCGCCCCGACCTCGAGTACGGACTCTACGCGGTGCCCGGCGCGGGCGGCGTGCGGAAGCTCTGGGCGGCCACCACGCGTGCCGCCGCGATCCGGGTGGCGAACAAGCCGCTTGCGGAATCCGAGCGCCTCCGGGTCGCGCCCGGCAGCGAGCTCGTTGGCCGCCGCTACCGCCGCCCCTTCGATTTCGTGCCGCTTCCCGACACGGGGCGGCACTCGATCGTCGTCGCCGGCGAGTTCGTCACCGCCCAGGATGGCTCCGGCATGGTGCATCTCGCTCCGGCATTCGGCGCCGACGATTTCGCGGCCGGCATTGCGGAGGGACTGGCGCTGCTCCGGCCAGTCGCGGCCGATGGAACTTTCCGCGGCACCGCCTGGCCCGAGCTCGAGGGCCTGCTGGTCACCGCCAGGGAGACCAACGACCTCCTGATCCGCAGGCTCAAGGAGCTGGGGCGCCACCTGGCCACCGAGCAGTACGTCCACAACTATCCGCACTGCTGGCGCTGCAAGAGCCGGCTCATCTACTACGCCCGCGACTCCTGGTTCGTGCGCACCTCCGCGGTGAAGGACCGGATGGTCGCCCACAACGCGGGGGTCGCCTGGCATCCTCCCGAGGTGGGCGAAGGCCGGTTCGGCGAGTGGCTGCAGAACAACGTGGATTGGGCGCTCTCGCGGGACCGCTATTGGGGCACGCCGCTGCCGGTCTGGGTGTGCGACCGGAATCCGTCCCACGTCGAGGTGATCGGGAGCTACGCCAGGCTCGCGGAGCGCTGGGGCAGGCCGCTGCCGGGGGACTTCGATCCGCACAAGCCCCACGTGGACGAGTACCGGTGGAGCTGCGAGTGCGGCGGGCAGATGGCCCGCACCTCCGAGGTCATCGACACCTGGTTCGACTCCGGCTCGATGCCCTGGGCCCAGTGGCACTGGCCCTTCGAGCGCGACACGGAATTCCGGGCCCACTTCCCTGCGGACTTCATCTGCGAGGGCGTGGACCAGACCCGCGGCTGGTTCTACTCGCTGCTGGCCATCTCGACCGCCGCCTTCGATCAGGTGCCCTACCGCAACGTCGTCGTGAACGAGCTGGTGCTCGACGCGCAGGGGCAGAAGATGTCCAAGTCGCGCGGCAACGC
>JBOHSQ010000150.1:0-6745 GCA_050733295.1 Gemmatimonadales bacterium | reverse complement strand
TTCGAGTTCCCTCCGGGCACGCTCGTTACTGGCCTCTACCGGTTCGGCGATCGCATGCGCTGGACCGGCGAACTTATTCGCGAGGCGCGGGGCCTCCCCAACCTGCGCCTGGTCCACGCCGCCACGGCGCTGCCGTTCGTGCTCGGCCGCGATGGTGGGCGGGTGGCCGAGATCCCGGTGGCGGGTGCCGGCGGAGACCGGTTTGCGGTGCGCGCCGGCAAGGTGGTCCTGGCCTGCGGCGCGGTGGAGACCGCCCGACTGCTGCTCGCAACGGGCGCGGACGACGCGGGACCGCGCGCACCGTGGCACGAGCACGGACTGGTGGGACTCTGGTTCAACGAGCACCCGCGCGACTACACCTGCTCGCTGCCCGAGGCGGGTCCGCGATTGGTGGACGCCGCGGGGCTCTATGATGCGGTTCGGACCGACGATGGCTCGGTGGTGTGCGGGCGGCTCGGCCCCTCACCGGCGGCGCTCGCGGAAGGAATGCCCAACTTCGGGATCACCCTGCTGCCATCGGTGCGTCCGGGGCTCCTCCCGTCTCTCTATCGCCGCCTCCGCGGCGGCGGTGCAGATTCAGTGGGTCACGGCTGGTCGGAGAATCGGGCGGCGCGCGCGGGCTATCGCGGCTTCCGCCTGGTGCTCAACCTCGAGCACGTCTCGCGTCCCGAGCATCGCATCACGCTGGGCCGCGATCGCGATCGCCACGGCGTGCCCCTGCCCGTGCTGCACTGGCGCTGGACCGGCGCCGACGCGGCAGGCCTGGAACGGCTGCGGGAGCGTCTGCGCGACTGGTTCGAACCAGCGGGGTTCGGGAAGTTCGAGTGGGTGAGGAACTCCGTGCCCGATCCCAACGGGCACCACCACGCGGGCACCACCCGAATGCACGACGATCCGCGCGTGGGCGTGGTCGATGCCGACGGACGGGTACACGGAACGGAGAATCTCTACGTGGTCGGTGCGGCGACCTTCCCACGGACTGGCTTCGCCAATCCCGTGCTCACGGTGGTGGCGATGGCCGAGCGCCTCTCGGACCACCTGCTCGGACTCACACCTTCGAACTAGCCGTCGTGCCGTCGTGCCGTCGTGCCGTCCAGCCCTCCCCCTGAAGCCCTCCGACCCCGCCCCTCTGGACGAATCGCGCTCGAGGGGTAGGAATTAGTCCGGCCTGTTCCCCCGGGCCCAACCACCCTCCAGGAGGCCATGATGGTGTGGCTCACCCAGCTCGCGATGCCGATCCTCCTCGCCGCCGTCGCCGTGTTCGTGGCGAGCTCCATCATCCACATGGTGCTCAAGTACCACAATTCGGACTACCGCCCCCTGCCGAACGAGGACGAGGTGGGCGCGGCGATGCGCAAGGGCAACCTCGCGCCCGGGCAGTACACGATTCCCTTCTGCCAGGACATGAAGGAGATGGCGAAGCCGGAGATGGTGGCCAAGTACGCCAGCGGGCCCGTCGCGTTGATGCTGGTGCGCAAGCCGGGGCCGATCAACATGGGCCCGTACCTCGGGCAGTGGTTCCTGCTCAACCTGGTCATCGCCGTCTTCTGCGCCTACCTCGCGGGCCGCACGCTCGGCCCCGGCGCGGAATACCTCTCAGTATTCCGGGTGACGGGCACCGTCGCGTTCCTGGCATACGCCGGCGGCGGATGGTCGGCCGGCATCTGGATGGGTGTGCCGTGGCGGGCGGTGTGGAAGGCCACGTTCGACGGGCTGGTGTACGGGCTGGTGACGGGCGGGGTGTTCGGGTGGTTGTGGCCGATGGCGTGAAGCGGAGGACGTAAGACGTAAGACGTGAGGCGTGAGACGTAAGACGTAGGCGGGGGCGTCACGAGCGGCTTGCTCGCGGCGCCCCTGTGCTTGGTGAGCGGGCCGCCGCCGCCCCTCCGCGAGGGCTACCCCCGATGGAGGCCCGAGCGGAGCAGGGCCGCGAATTCGCGGTCCGAAGGTGCCAGTGGGAGGCCGGCCAACACCTCGATGGTAGCCCAACGCAGTTCCGAGTGTTCCAGGGGTCGTGCGGCGCCCCGCACCTCGACCTCGACGAACTCGATGAGGTAGGGAGAGCCGGGGTCGCGAATCGAGGCGAGGGTGCGGCCGACCGCCGTGGCCTCGAGCCCGAGCTCTTCCGCCATCTCGCGCCGGGCGGCGTCGAGCAGGGATTCGGCCGGTTCGAGCTTCCCGCCGGGAAACTCCCACAGCCCACCATGGCGCTTGTTTGGCGGGCGCTGGCACACCAGCCAACGCCCGTCATGGTGAATCACCGCCGCAAGGACGCGGATGGGCTCCTCCTGGACGGCGGGGCCAGGCTCATGCAGGTTGGCGTTGGCTTCCGATGAATCCACTCGACCTCGATCTCCAGCTGCGCCTGGCGGCGTTCGATCACGTCGCCCGGTTGCGTGAGCGCTTCGGTGGGCTGATCCCGTCGCGGGCGCTGAATGAAGGTTTCGAGTTTCGCGGCGAGCGAGCGCCGCTCTGGAACCAACAGAAGGGAATCTACAAGCCCGCGATCCTGGGGCGGGGCGGCGCGGCACTCTCGATCCAGACCTCGGCCAATGGCCCGTACGACGACCGGCAGGATGAGGGATCGCCACACCTGTTGTACCGGTACCGGGGGACCGATCCGGAACACCCGGACAACGTGGCCCTGCGCCGCGCGCTGGCGCGGCGCCGGCCGCTGCTCTACTTCATCGGGGTGGACAGCGGGCTCTACCGCGCGGTCTTTCCCTGCTACATCACCGCGGACCGGCCCCGGGACCTGGCAGTCGAGCTCCTGGCGGACGCGTCCACTCGGGACATTGCCGCCGCTGCCGGGGAGGACCCGCTCCTCACCGCCCCGCTCAAGGCGTATACCACCCAGCTGGTCAAGAGGCGACTGCACCAGGACCGGTTCCACTTCCTGGTCATGCACGCCTACCGCGACCAGTGCGCAATGTGCCGGCTTCGGCATACGCCACTGCTCGAGGCGGCGCACATCATTCCCGACCGGGAGGAATCGAGCCAGCCGGTGGTCTCGAACGGACTGTCGCTCTGCCGGATCCACCATGGCGCGTACGACACGCGCATCCTCGGCGTGGATCCGGACTACCGGGTTCACGTCCGCGCGGACGTCCTGGAAGAGGTGGACGGGCCGATGCTGCGGCACGGACTCCAGGAAATGCAGGGGACCCGATTGAGCGTGCCGCGGCGCGCCGCGGACAAGCCGGACCGGGACCTGCTTGCGGTGCAGTTCGGGCGGTTCCGGGCGGCGTAGTTCCCGCCCGACTGGAGTCAGGTGGGCCGGAACAGCTCCGCGAGTTCGATCACGAGGGGTTCACGCGCCCCGGCCGGATGCCATGCGACCCGATCCCGCTCCACCGCCGGGAAGGCTGCCTCCGGGCTCCAGACCTCCACCATTTCCGCATCCGGATCCACCGCCCAGTAGGTGCCTACGCCGTGCGACTGGTAGAGCTTCCGCTTGGTGTAGCGATCGGCGCGGACGCTCGATGGGTTCAGCACCTCGACCACGAACAGGAGGCGGGTGACCTGGGACCATTCCGTGGCCCCGGCCTGCTCGCGCGCGACCACGAACAGGTCGGGCTGGACCAGGATGTCAGGGCCCCAGGAAATGTCGGCGGGGGAGGGAAGCACCCGACCGACCGGTTCGGCCCGGAGATAGAGCTCGAGCTGGACCAGCAGGCGCTTGAGCACCTCCTGGTGCCGAAGCCGGGGAGCCGGCGTCACCAGCAGCTCGCCCCAGACGGTCTCGTAGCGGTTGCCGTCCTCGGGGAGGGCGAGGACCATCTCGCGGCTGTAGTACAGAGCAGCAGGCATGCCCATAGGTTCGGCTCGGCGGGGCGGTGGGCGCAAGTCTCCATCGGCCCCGAACTTCGGGGACACCGGCGGCGTCGGGGGTTGCGTCGAGTGCGGCGTGGAGCCGTTCAGCGCACGGCGCCAAGCGACAGCAGAGATGCGGCGCCGAGCGGGTGACGCGCGCCCGCGTTCATTCCCTCCGGCCGCTTCCCCGGTCTTTCGGCTCGAGCCCGGCCTGCGCCCAGCCGAAGATCCGCTCCGCCACGGCAAGTTGGCGTTCGAGGCCTGCGGGTGCACCCGCCGCCGCGTCACTGGTCTGGAGAATGAAACCGTCGGACAGCGCGGTGACCACGCGGGCAATCTCGCCGGGCGAGCCGTCGGCCACGCGGCCGGCCATCTGGTCCGCTACCGCCGCTGCCACGAAGCGGGCGAAGCACGCGTCCCGCGCTGCGGCTGCGCGCGCAAGCCACCCGGCGGACTTCGCGTCCCGCCGGGCGATCGAGGGACTCGCCGGCTTGCGGACGGGGGTGTGGGTCCAGAGATCGGAGTGATGCATCGCCCGGTGGAGGTGCCGGTGGGTGAGGGCGAACTCCACGTAGCGCAGGCCGAGGGTGTTCACCGCGGAGGGGCGGAGGGTGGTGAAGGTTCGCGGAGTGGCGCTGCTGGGCGCTGCGGCCAGCCCCTGCTCGAGCAGGCGGAATCCCCGTTCGGCCACCGCCGCCAGAAGTCCCCGCTCGTCGCCGAAACGGGCGACGGGGCCACCATAGCTGACGTCGGCGGCGAGGGCGACGTTCCGGACCGTCATCCCCGGCAATCCGCGCTCGCCGAGCAGGCGCACGGCGGCATCCAGCAGCCGTGTTTCCAGGCCCTCCAGTCGTTTCGGCACCCGTCTCCCCGGGTTGGTGATAGCAACAGTATCAATTGCCAAGCTATGTGATATCACTGCTATCCGCAATTCGGTGACAGTGATGCCACGGGCTCCGCAGCCCTCCCGCCGGCTCGGTGTCACACCCCTCAGCGACCTTGGGGTCTCACCCCGGAGGCTCCCGATGCGTGCAGACGCCAAACTCTCGATCCGCTTCCTCCAGACCCAGGACCAGCACCAGGTCCAGGTCCTCGTCACCGTCGCCGGCGAAATGCCTACCCGGCGTCCGCCGATCAACGTGGCACTGGTGCTCGACCGCTCAGGCTCCATGGCGGGTGCCCCGCTCGAGGCCGCGAAGGCTGCCGCGGAACGCTTCGCGGAGTGCCTGGGCACCGACGACCGGCTGGCGGTGGTCACCTTCGACGACGAGGTCAACACCCTGTTCACCGGCGCCGGCGGCGGATCGGAAGCCGCGGCCCGGATCCGCGCCATCGAGTCGGGCGGGTGCACCAACCTTTCGGGCGGCTGGCTCGAGGGACGCCGACTGGTGACGGCGGGGAAGGTCGAGGGCACCGACCGGGTGGTGCTCTTCACCGACGGCCTGGCCAACCGGGGCGTCACCGACCTGCCCCGGCTCGTGGGGATGGCCGGCGGCACCGCCAAGGATGGCGTCACCACCAGCTGCATCGGCTTCGGGCCGCAGTTCAGCGAGGACCTGCTCTCGGCGATGGCGGCGTCTGCCCAGGGCCACTTCTGGTACGTCGAGTCCCTGGACCAGATGACCGGCGCATTCGAGGACGAGATCGAGGGCCTGGTGGCGCTCGCGGCACAGAACGTGGTGGTGCGAGTGACCCCGGTCCACCCCGACGTCCACGGCGTCTCGATCCCGGGGGGACTCCCGGTCGAGCAAGATGGCACGTCCTGGGTGGTGCGCCTCGGCGACCTGCTCGCGACCAGCCCGCGCGAGCTCCCGATCCGGTTTCACGTGAACGAGCTGGAAACCCTCGCGTCGCCGGATGGGGCTGCGACGGGGACGCCCGGCGGGCACCCGGTCGAGCTCGCCCGCGTCGAGGTCCTGGCCGACGAGCTCCGCCCCGACGGCGTCCTGCTTCGCCGGGTGGTGCTGCCCATCGCCGCGAATCTCGACCGCACCGACCAGGTGGAACCGGTGGTGGAGGAGACACTGCTCCGGTTCGAGGCCGTGGATGCTCGGCGCAGGGCCGTGGACCAGGCGGATCGCGGCGACCTGGCTGGCGCGGCGGAAATCCTGCGCGGCGCGGCCGAAGGCCTCCGGCCCTACGAGGCGCGGAGCCCCAGGTCGGCCGAAGTGGCGGACGACCTCCGGGAGCAGGCGCGGGTGATGGAGGAGCGAAAGGAGTGGCTGGCCGAGGACCGCAAGTACCAGTTCGCTGTTGGGGAGGCGGAGGCGAGGGGCCGTTACGATGCGGTCACGAAGCGCCGCCGGCGGGGGCCGGGGCGATGACGATCCTCATCCTCCGGCGAACCCCAGAAATTCCGGGTATCCACAGTGGTGAGCGAACATGACGCAGGCGAGAGGTGCGTCCACCGGTGACGCACGAGGTGAACGGGCACGTCGGGGCCGGCCCGTCTGACGGAGGTGGGATGGCGGTGAGTGAACGGGTCCCCGGGGACTCCCGCCGCTTCCCCTGATACTCGCCGACCCCCGCTCCCCGCAGGCTGTCACACCCCCTCCCGACCTTGGCATCATGCCGTGCGGGCGAGGGTCCTCACCCGCTTCACGCCCCGCCCGGAGGAGACCATGAGCGGCCTGCCCGACGGATCCGTCCTCGAGCGGGCTCCCCGCTGGCATTGCATCGGGGGTCGGGTCCATGGGCGGCTGTAGGCCACGGGCGGCGTGTTCGTCGCGTCGGAGGGTCCGGACCGAGCATGGCGCCAAGGCGGCCGAAGCGCTGGCGCGGTCCTGGTGCCTGGGGGAGCCGCGTCTCCGGGTCGACCCGAGCTGGTTGCCGTCGTGGCCGCGGTGAGGCCTGGGGGCGATAATCTTGCGACGCGCGGACCCTGTCAAAGGTCGTAGGGTGCCAGATTTCGCGGACCCGACCATTATTCCGC
>JBOHSQ010000149.1:0-6931 GCA_050733295.1 Gemmatimonadales bacterium | reverse complement strand
GGCAGGAGCCGCTCCGCCAGGCCAACCAGGCGGTATTCGGCCGGGGCGACCTCCCGGTGCACGACTTCGCCGCCGCGCACTACATCCTTTCCTTCGGCGCCGACTTCCTCGAGACCTGGATCTCTCCGCTGGAGCACCAGCGGGGCTATGCGGCGAGCCACGGCTTTCACGACGGCCGCATGGCGAAGCACGTGGCTCTGACGCCGCGGCGCGACCTCACCGCGCTCAACGCCGATGTGTGGCACGGGCTGGTGCCCGGCAGCGAGACGGCGGTGGCGCTGGCGATGGCACAGGTGATCCTCGCGGAGCGGACCCTGGCCCCGGCCGACGCCAATGCGCTCCGCGCCGCACTCGGCCGCTGGACTCCGGAGGAGGCCGCGAAGACGAGCGGACTCACCGCCGAGCTGATCCGCGAGCTGGCCCGCGAATTCGCGGCAGCCGAACCCGGGCTGGCGGTGGCCGGCGGAGTGGGGACCCAGACCCGCGGCGCAGGTGCGACCGCCGCGGCGGTGAACCTGCTCAACTACGTGGCCGGCAACGTGGGTCGCACCGTGCGGTTCGGGGCCGGGCTGACCGCGGGCGAGGGCCAGACGGGCCTCGCGGCGCTGCAGGCCGAGCTCGATGCGGGGCGGGTGGGTGTGCTCCTGGTGCACGAGGCCAATCCGGCGTACGCCACGCCGAAGGCCGCCGGCTTCGCCGCGTCGATGGGGAAGGCGCCGTTCAAGGTGTCCACCGCGCCGTGGATGGACGAGACCGCGGCGCTCTGCGATCTGATCCTGCCGTCGTCTCACGCGCTCGAGCGCTGGGACGACGCGCGGCCGCGGGCCGGCGTGGCGGGGCTGATGCAGCCGACGATCATGCCGCTCTACGACACCCGCGCCGCGGGTGACGTGCTCCTCGCAATGGCGAAGGCGATGGGCGGCGCGGTGGCCGTGGGGTTCCCGGCGGCGAACTGGGAGGCTCACCTCCGTGACGCGTGGCGCGCAGCGACCCCGTCCGGCGTGGCGGCCGACCCCGACGCCGGGTGGCGCGAGGCGCTGGCCCGCGGCGGCATCTTCGGTCCCACCCCGACCGAACCGGCGCAGCTCGCGGGCGGCGCGGGAAACGTGTCGGGCGAGATGCCCGAGTTCGACGGCGAGGGCGAATTCACGCTGCTCGCCTATCCGTCCTCGATGTACCACGACGGCCGTGGCGCGAACCGGCCCTGGCTGCTGGAGAATCCCGACCCGGTCACCAAGATCACCTGGATTTCGTGGATCGAGGTCCACCCCGAGCGGGCGCGCGAGCTCGACATCCGGGAGGGCGAGATCCTGCGGCTCGAGTCGCCCCACGGCGCGGTGGAGGCCCCGGCCTACCTGTACGCCGGCATCTCGCCCCACTGCGTGGCGATACCCCTCGGCCTGGGGCACACCGAGTACGGGCGCTATGCCCGCGGGCGAGGGGTGAACCCGCTCGACCTGCTCGGGCCGGCGGGCCCCGAGGGCTTCGTGGGCTACGCCGCGACGAAGGTCCGGCTCACCAAGGCCCACCGCTACCAGAAGCTGCCCAAGACCGAGGGGAACCCGCGCCAGCTCGGCCGCGGGATCGCCGAGGCGATGCCGCTGGCGTACGCGGCGAAGGGGATGACCGTCGCCGAGGCCCACCGCGCGCACGGGGCGGGGGAGCACGAGGTCAACACCGAGCGGGAGCACGAGGCGCTGGTGGGCTGGGCCGGGAAGCAGCAGGAGCGCACTGTCCTCGGCAACTACCAGCCGGACATGCCGCAGTGGGGCATGGCGGTGGACCTGGCCAAGTGCACCGGCTGCTCCGCCTGCGTCACCGCGTGCTACGCGGAGAACAACATCCCCTGGGTGGGTGAGACCGAGATCCTGCGCGGCCGCGAGATGAGCTGGATGCGGATCGAGCGCTACTGGGAGGATGCGCCGGAGGGCGGGGCGCCGGAACCGCGCTTCGTCCCGATGTTCTGCCAGCACTGCGCCAACGCACCATGCGAACCGGTGTGCCCGGTGTACGCGGCCTACCACACGCCCGACGGGCTCAACGCCCAGGTGTACAACCGCTGCGTGGGCACCCGCTACTGCAGCAACAACTGCCCCTACAAGGTCCGCTACTTCAACTGGCTGGCCTATGCCAAGCTGGCGTTCCCCGAGCCGCTCAACCTCCAGCTCAACCCGGAGGTGACGGTGCGGGCCCGTGGCGTCATGGAGAAGTGCACCTTCTGCGTGCAGCGGATCCGCGGGGCGCAGCACCGGGCCCGGCTGGAGAACCGGCCGCTCCGGGACGGCGACGTGGTTACCGCGTGTGCCCAGGCCTGCCCCTCGGACGCGCTGGTGTTCGGCAACCTGCACGACCCGGAGAGCCGGGTGAGCCGCGTCGCGGCCGACACCCGGGGCTATCACATCCTGGAGGAATTGAACGTGCGGCCCTCGGTGACCTACCTGGCCAAGGTCCATCACGGCGAGGCGGCCGGGGCGGGCGCCGGCGCCCACGGCGGGGAGGGCTGAGCCGATGGCGACGCTGGCACGCGAGTCCCCGCCCACCCTGACCCACGCGCAGGTCACCCGCGACGTCATCGCCACCCTGGGCACGCCGAGCCGCGCCTACGTGATGATGACCCTGGGCGCGGTGGCGATGTTCCTGGTGGGGCTCATCACCTTCGTCCTGCTG
Organism: Gemmatimonadales bacterium; assembly: GCA_050733295.1. GTDB lineage: Bacteria > Gemmatimonadota > Gemmatimonadetes > Gemmatimonadales > GWC2-71-9 > JAICEH01. Next base: position 4,264 of record JBOHSQ010000149.1, on the reverse strand, counting down.
CTCAGGGACGGGCTCGGCCTGGCGGGCTACAACCCGCCGGTCATGTGGCTGGTGTACATCACGACCTTCGTGTTCTGGGTCGGCATTGGCCACGCGGGCACGCTCATCTCCGCCATCCTCTTCCTGTTCCGCTCGCCGTGGCGCACGGCGGTGTACCGGGCCACGGAAGCGATGACGGTCTTCGCGGTGATGACGGCGGCGCTGTTCCCGATCATCCACATCGGGCGCCAGTGGGTCTTCTACTGGCTGCTGCCCTACCCGAACCAGCGCTACCTCTGGCCCAACTTCAAGTCGCCGCTCCTGTGGGACGTGTTCGCCATCGGCACCTACCTCACCGTGTCCACCACGTTCCTGGTGGTGGGGCTGGTGCCGGACATCGCGGCGGTGCGCGACAAGGTCTCCGGGTGGCGCAAGAAGCTCTACACCTTCTGCTCGCTGGGCTGGACCGGCACCGACAACCAGTGGCGCCACTACACCCGGGCGTACCTCTACCTGGCCGCCCTGGCGACCCCGCTGGTGCTCTCGGTGCACAGCGTGGTGTCCTGGGACTTCGCCATGTCGATCGTGCCGGGATGGCACGGGACGATCTTCGCGCCCTACTTCGTGGCCGGCGCGATCTACTCCGGCATAGGGATGGTGCTCACGCTGCTGGTGCCGCTCCGGCGCCTGCTCCGGATCGAGCACCTGATCACCGAATACCACTTCGACAACCTGGCCAAGCTCACCCTGTTCACCGGGTCGATCCTGTTCTACGCCTACACCATGGAGTACTTCGTGGCGTGGTACAGCGGCGTGGCCTGGGAGCAGACCACCTTCTACATGCGCGCCCTCGGGCCGCAGTGGTGGGCCGGCTGGTCGATGATCATCTGCAACGCGTTCGTGTCGCAGCTGCTCTGGTTCCGGAAGATCCGGACCAACCTCACGGCGCTGTTCGTGATCTCGATCTTCATCAACATCGGGATGTGGTTCGAGCGCTACGTGATCATCGCGTCGTCGCTCTCCAACGACTTCCTGCCGTACGCCTGGGGCGTGCCCAACCCCACGTGGGCCGACTGGGGCATCCTGCTCGGGTCGTTCGGCTGGTTCCTGATGTACTTCCTCCTCTTCGCCCGGACCTTCCCGATCGTGGCGATCCAGGAGATCAAGGAGACGATCCCGATACCGCGGAAGCGCGCGGGAGGGCACCGCTGATGGCGGCGAACCCCTCCGGCGTGCTGGGCGCGTTCGTCCACATCGACGCCGCGACCGACGCCATCCGGGCCCTGCGGGCGCGCGGGCACCACGACCTCACGGTGTACTCGGCCGCGCCGAACCACGAGATCGAGGAGGCCCTCGAGCACAAGGTGAGCCCGGTCCGGCTGTTCACCCTGATCGGCGGCCTCACCGGGTGCGCGGCGGGCTTCGGCATGCAAATCTGGATGGCGCGCGACTGGCCGGTCCTGGTGGGGGGCAAGCCGTTCGACGCTGTCCCGCCGATGGTCATCATCGGCTTCGAGCTCACCATCCTGCTGGGCGCGCTCTCGACGGTGGTGGGCTGTGTGCTGCTCTCGATCTTCCTCAGGCGGTCCAAGGGAAAGGTGCCCTTCGATCCCCGCTTCACCGACGACCAGATCGGGATCTTCGTGCCCTGCACCCCCGACCAGTACGCCGCCGCGGGCCAGATGATGCGCGAGGCCGGCGCGGTGGAGGTGCGCAATGCGTAGCGCGCGCCTCCTCCTCGCGCTGGGACTCGCCCTCGGCGCCGGGGCCTGCGACTGGTGGTACAACGACGTGCCCTCGCCCGACGACCTGATGAAGGCGGTGCCCTGGTTCGACCACATGGTCCGATCGCCGGCGGTGCACCCCTACGAGACCGCGGGCGTGCCCCGGACCACGCCGCCCGGCACCGTGCCGGTGAACGGCGCGGCCGAGCCCGACGTCGGCGCCCGCTGGCGCGCCGGTGACTTCGCCTCGGCCGAGGTGTTCCGCAACGCGCTCTCCCGGGGCCAGTCCCTGGCCCGGGGCGACACGCTGTACCGGTGGTACTGCGCCACCTGCCACGGCGACGCCGGGGCCGGGAACGGCATCGTGGGCGTCCGGCTCGGCGCTCCCTCGATCCTCACCGAGAAAGCCCGTGCGTACAGCGACGGCTACCTCTACGCGATGGTGCGCTACGGGCGGGGCGTGATGGGCGCGTACGGCGACAAGATCTGGTCCCCGGCCGACCGCTGGGCCGTGGTGAACTACGTGCGCCAGCTGCAGTCGGCGGCGCTCCCGGCGGGCTCGCCCGAGGCAGACAGCCTCAGGGGAGGCATCCAGTGAGCCCGGATACCGCGCTCCGCCGCCGGCTCTCCCAGCACGCGGTGCAGGGCCGCTGGTCGCTGTTCACCGGATTGGGCCTCGCGCTCGCGGTGATCGGGACGCTCCTCTTCGTGCTGGCGCTGGCTTCCGGGCAGGCCCAGCGGGCGTGGCACCTCTTCCACGTGAACTGGGTGGTCATCACCGGCCTCACCGGCGGCAGCATCGCACTGGTTGCCGCGCACAAGATCACCAAGGCCCGGTGGTCGGGGCTGCTGATCCGGTTCAGCTCGACCGCCATCGTGTGCTTCCCGCTGGTGCTGGTCGGGCTGCTGCTGATCTTCACCGTGGGCTACGACCACATCTACGGCCCGATGCAGCAGGAGCTGCAGTCGCTGCCGCACGGCAAGGCGCTCTGGCTCTCCAAGCCGTGGATGTTCACGCGGCTCGCGGTGGGGCTGGTGGCCGTCGCCTTCGTGGGGTCGGCGCTGGTGCGGCAGGACATGGCGCCCGACGCCTGGGAGGCATCCCGCGTGGCCGAGGGTCCGCGGCGCTCGGCGCTCGAGCGGCTGGCCCGGGGCTTCGACGGGTCGGCGGGGCAGATCGAGGCGGTGGAGGAGCGGGTGGCGACCCTCGCCCCGGTGTACGCCGTGCTGTACGCGCTGGTGTTCACCATGGTGGCCTTCGACGGGCTGATGGCGCTCCAGCCGCACTGGTTCTCCAACCTGCTGGGCGGCTGGTACTTCATGGGGTCGGTCCTCGCGGCGAACGGGCTGATGGCCTGGCTCTCGTTCGCGGGCGGGAAGGAGACCGGCACCCGGCACCTGGTCAGCGCCAAGCAGCGGCACGATCTGGGCAAGATGGTGTTCGGGTTCTCGGTGTTCTGGACCTACCTGATGTTCGCCCAGTTCCTGGTCATCTGGTATGGCAATCTGCCGGAGGAGACCGGGTTCGTCTTCGCGCGGCTGTGGGGCCCGTGGCGGCCGATCGGCACCGCGGTCCTCCTGATGGTCTTCGTGATCCCGTTCGCGGGCCTGCTCGGGGTGAAGCCGAAGAAGTGGCCGGTGACGCTGGGGCTGTTCACCGCCGTGTCGATGGTGGGCATCTGGCTCGAGCGCTACCTGATGGTGATGCCGTCGATCACGACCGCGGCCGGTCCGGTGTTCGGGCTGCCGGAGCTGGGGCCGACGCTGCTCTTCCCCGGCTTCTTCCTGCTGTCCTACGGACTCGCGGCGAAGCGCTTCCCGATGGTGTCGCCCAGGCTGGCCGAGTCGACGCTGACGTACGAGAGCCATCACGTCGTGGATCCGCACGAGTTCCTGCATGAAGAGCCGGCGGCGGACTTCGTGTCGGAGGCGACGATCGAGAAGGAGAAGCGGGGGTAGCGCGTCGCTTCTCGCTGCTGGCTCTGCCCGAAGCAATCGAGGCCCTCCGACTGGATCGGGGGGCCTCGTCATTTCAACAGCCGTCGGTAATCGGCAGTCGTCGATCAGCGAACCCTGAGCAAGAACGCCTTCAGGCTGTCGGCGGGCACGTCTCCCATGATGACCAGCATCCGGTCGCCGGTGGCGCGCTGGTCCTCCTGCAGCGACGCGGTGGCCACCTGGCCGCCCTGGCGGCGGAGCAGGGAGGAGACGTCGGCGGCGGGCCCGGCCACGGTCCGGATGGTCTGGCCGCTCGTGAGCTGTTGCGAGACCACGCTCATCCCGCCGGTGGTGCCCTGGCTCACTTGCACCTTGGTGACCGGGAAACCCTCGACCCGGGGCACCCAGGCGCTGCTGTCGTCACGGACCCGGTCCCACGAGATGGTGCGCCAGACCCGGTCGAGGGGGAGGGCCGCCTCGCCGCCGTTCGAGGCCTTGAGCGCCATCCCGGAGGGCGGTGGGGGCATCAGCGTGCCGGCAGCGCTGTCGTCCGGCCCCGCGGCGAGGACAGTGGGGAGGTCCGGAGCCGCTCGCTCCGGCTGCCCGTCGCCGAGGGCCGGGGG
>JBOHSQ010000148.1:0-9990 GCA_050733295.1 Gemmatimonadales bacterium | reverse complement strand
GTCCCCGTCCCGGTCGGTCTGGAACAGGATCTGGGTGCCGTCCGGCGACCATTCTGGGGCGGTGTCGTCGGCGGCATTGTCGGTGAGCCGGGTCTGCGAGCTGCCGTCCGCGTTCATCGAGTAGATCTCGCTGTTGCCGTCGCGGTCGCTCGTGAAGGCCAGCTTGGTCCCGTCGGGAATCCAGTCGGGATGGAAGTCGTCGGCGTCGTTGTTGCTGAGGTTGACCGGGTTCGACCCGTCCGCCGCCATCTTGAATACCTCGAAGTCACCGGTCCGGTCGGTCTCGAAGGCGATGGTGCCGGTGAGGCCGGCAATCACCGTCTCGCACAGGACCGGGAAGGCGACCTCGGCGGCCTCGCCCGCGTTCACCGTCACCGTGACGGGGTTGTCGTCGGTCACCCCGCAGTTTGTCGCCACGCCCGCGAGCGTGACGGTGCGGGTCCCGGTCGCGACGGAGGAGTAGGTCGCCGTGGCGTTGGCGCCAATGGCCTGCGCGGCGCCGCCGTCGATTGACACCGTGAAGCCATCCGCGTCGAGGTCGGTGCCGGTCGTCGTGGTCGTGACCTCGATCGAGCCGGTGTCGGGCCCGGTGTCGTCGTCATCGTCGCAGGCACCGGACATGAAGGCCGCGGCCAGTACCGCGCCGAGCCACAACGTGAGTCGCCGATGTTCAGGGGTGGACATCGTGCCCTCCGTTCGATGAAAAAGAGCGACCGCCGGGCTGCCTGTGGGCGGCTCGGCGGTCTTGAGATCGCCCGGGAGGAGGACGGCCCGGCCGGGCGAGGTGAGGACCCGTGGCTTTGCGCCCCCGGCTTTCGCCGGGTTTGCCTTGACGCACTGGAGCGGGCTGAGAGTAGCGTCCGGGGAGGCGCCCGGTCAAGCCACCCCGTTCACCGAGGCCGCGATCCCACCCTTCCCGAGAGGTGCCCACCGACCCCCCGTTCACCTCTCACGTCCCTCTCGCTCCACCTCCCGCCCCAGCCGCACCACGATCTCGGGCAGTGCCTCCACGTCAGCCAGCGTCGTCCGGAAGTTGACGATGCAGGCCCGGAGCACGTGCCGGCCCTGGATCACCGCATTCGACACGAACGCCTCGCCGCCCCGCTGCAGCCGCTCGAGGATCGCGTCGTTCAGTCGGTCGAGGTACTCCCCGTGCTGGTCGGCCTCCGCGCGGAGGTCGGGCGGGATGTAGCGGAACGTGGTGATGCTGAGCCGGCAGCTTACCGCCTCCAGCTCCGGGCGCGCCGCCACTGCGCGGTACATCGCCCGCGCGAGGGCGATGTCCTCGCGGATGAGGCGTACGATGCCATCGCGGCCCGCCTGCCGGAGGCCGAGCCAGACCTTGAGTGCGCGGAAGCCGCGGCTGTTCTGCGGGCCCAGGTACAGGTAGTTGACCGAAGGGTCGTCGGGCTCGCCACCGAAGCGGTAATAGGTCGGGTGGAAGCTGAAGGCGCGGCTCAGGTGGTCCGGCTCGCGCGCCAGGACGCAGCCGGCCTCGAGCGGCGCATAGAGCCACTTGTGCGGGTCGAGTGCGATCGAGTCGGCCTCGCCCATCGCACGGAGGTCGGCGTCGGCTTCCGGCAGCGCGGCGGCCGGAGCGCCATAGGCGCCGTCCACGTGGAACCAGATGTCGCGCTCCCGGCAGAGGCGCGCGATCTCCTGGAGCGGGTCGATGGCGCCCGTCCCGACCGTGCCCGCCGTGCCCAGCACCGCGATCGGCGTGACCCCGGCCTCGCGGTCGGCGTCGAGCGCCGCCTCGAGCGCCGCGACGTCCATCCGGCCCTGGTCGTCCACCGCGATCCACCGGATCGCGCCGGTTCCGATCCCCATCAGGTCCGCGGCCTTCTGCACCCAGGTGTGCGTCTCGGTCGAGGCGTATACCGCGAGCGCGGGGCCACCGCCTATGCCGTCGGTGCGCACGTCTCCCGGCACCTTCGCCCGCCGCGCGGCGATCAGTGCGACGATGTTCGCCATGTTGCCGCCGCTCACCAGCAGACCGCCGGTGCCCGCGGGGCAGCCCACCAGCTCGGCGATCCAGCGGACCGCCTGGGTCTCGATCTCCGTGGCCGCCGGAGAGAGGATCGATGCGCCCACGTTGGGATTGACCGCGGCCGCGAGCAGGTCGCCCAGCATCCCGAGCGGGGCCGCGGACGAGGTGATGTAGCCCCAGAACCGCGGATGCCCGTTGTGCAGGGAATGCGAGAAGAGGAAGTCGGTGGCCTCGTCGAGCAGCTTGCCCGGGGGAGTTCCGCCTGCCGGGAGGGGCCCGCCGCCCAGCGCCCTGCGGATCTCGCTCGGCGACTCGCCCGGGGTCAGCGGACCCTGTGGCATGGTCGCGAGCATCCCCGCGATCCGGTCCACCAGCGCATGCCCGAGGCGGCGGAACTCGTCGGGCGCGATCTCGAGAGTGGAATCCCGCTCACGCCGGATCGCGTCGGTCTCGGGAACCTGGGGGGTCACTGGTGCTGCCTGCTGTGAAGTGAGCATGCACATTGCCTGGCTTCCGGAATGCGGAGGGTCGCCCGCGGGGTGCTGGCGCGGTTCCGCCTATGGACTGCGTACTGGTCCGACCGGGCCCGACACCGCCGGGCCGAGGCGCTCAACCCTGGCCGGGTTCCGGCGACCGCCGGCGCCGGAGGTACCCCACGACGATGCCGAGCACGAATCCGAGCGGGCCGGTGATGAAGATGCCGAGCATCGGCCCGTTCCCGCTCGAGGGGTTGAGGATCATCGGGCCGAAGAACCCGAGCGCGAAGCCGATCAACCCGAACTTCACTCCGGTCCCCATCACCGTGCTCGCCATCGCTCCCCCCGGTTTGAGGCTTCCCTCCAGCCAACCAGCCATCCAGCCATCTAGCCGTCCTGCTTCCACAGCCCCGGATACTCCTCCACGAATCCGTCTCCCGCGATCCGGAGCATTCCGCTGTATCCGGCCGTGGGTGACTCGTACCAGTAGTGCGACTCGTCCCGCCGTTCGTAGCGCTGCGGGAGACGGTGCATCGTCCAGCGCTCCTCGTCCACCCACGCCGCCTCGGCGTCAGCCGATTCACCGATTGCGAGCGCCAGGCGGCGGAGCGGGAACAGGTTGGTGGCCGGCGTGAATCCGAGGTCCAGGTCGATCAACCCGCGCAGCTCGGGAGCCGGCGCCCCGTTGACCACCCACTCGTCCGAGCGCTGCCGTGTGATCGCCATCGACACCGGCCGCCCGCCCACGTCCCCGTACACCTCGCCGCGCAACGTCACCCACCCGTCGTCACACTCGGCGCGATACTCGAGCCGCGCGCGCCCACTGCCCGCCAGGTACTCCGCGACGCCCGCCAGCAGCCACCCACCCTTCGTCCGCGAGACTTCGCAGGAATCCGTGCCCGGCACATCGAGCCGCTTCCATCGCATATGCATGCCTGCTCCACCGATCTGTCCTGAATCGACTCGCCGTGCTCCGCGACTCCTCCGCGCCCTCCGCGGTGAAAGCCGATCCTAGTCGAGCACCGCCCGCACCGTCCCGCCCACACCGACGCCGAGCCGCCGCGCCGCCGAGCCACCCCGTACGGCGAGCTCCACCGTACCGCCCGAGCCCAGGTACGCCACCAGACCCCCGTTCTGCACCTCGGCGAACGTGCGGCGGAGCGGCCCCGCGTCCGCGTCCTCCACCCGGAATGTCGTGCGCGGATTGAGCAGGTCGGGGGTGAGGTCGGTAACCAGGTTGCCGAACCGGTCCACGTGCAGCACGGTGCCGAGCAGAGTCTTGCCGTCGTAGCGGCGCTCCGGTACCGGCAGCAGGAAGGGCGGGGTGGCCGGGGCCGTGCCCAGCCGCTCGAGCGGAGTGCCCGACGCCAGCGCGGCGGCCGCGGGTGCGAAGACGTCGCGTCCGTGGAAGGTGGGAGCGGCATCTGCGACGGGTGCGAGCTGGACCACGCGCGCGCCCTCGAGCGCCGGCGTGAGCGACCCATTGTCCGGACCCACGAAGAAGTGCCCGTCCCGCTCGGCCGCGAGCGCCGCCCTGCCCGTGCCCACGCCCGGGTCCACGACGACCAGGTGTACCGACCCCTCGGGGAACGCGCGCCAGGTGCGCCCCAGCAGGTAGGCCGCGGTGCGGACCGATCCCGGCGGCACCTCGTGGCTCACGTCCGCGAGCACCGCCCCGGGCGAGCCGGTGAGCAGCACCGCTCGCACCTCGGCGACGTACGAGTCCGACGTCCCGAAGTCGGTGAGGAGGGTGATGATCGGCATGTCGAAAGGTAAGCGGGATATGAAAGAGCGGTGCCGCGGCCCGGGGCCCGCTCACGTCTTGCGTCTCACCGCTCACCGCCGTTCACCCCTGGATGACCGGCAGCTCCGTCCCGATGTTCTCCAGCTCCTTCACCAGCCGATCCGTCACCGTACGGAGCGACTCGGCGGCCGGGCTTCCGGGCTGCGCCATGATGACCGGCCGGCCCAGGTCCGCGTCGTCCGGCAGGCCCGGCTGCAGCGGGATCCGGCCCAGGAGCGGTACCCCCAGCTCCTCCGCCAGCCGCTCGCCGCCACCGGTGAGGAAGATGTCGGTGTGGTGCCCGCAGTGGGCACAGGTAAACCCGCTCATGTTCTCCACCACGCCCGCCACCGGCACGCCGACCTTCTCGAACATCCGCGCGCCGCGGAGGGCGTCGCCCACCGCCACCATCTGCGGCGTCGTCACCATCACCGCCGCCGAAACCCGCGCCGACTGCGCCAGCGAGAGCTGCGCGTCGCCGGTGCCCGGCGGCAGGTCCACAATGAAGTAGTCGAGCTCGCCCCACGCGACGTCGTGCAGGAACTGGTTGATCACCTTCATGATGATCGGCCCGCGCCAGATGACGGGCGCGTCGCGCTCGAGCAGGAAGCCGAGGGACATCACCTTCACGCCCCACGCCTCGAGCGGCACGATCCGGTCGCCGTCGCGCATCGGGCGCTCGAACACGCCCAGCATCCGGGGCACGTTCGGGCCGTAGATGTCCGCGTCCATCACCCCCACGCGATGCCCCGCCTCGGCCAGGCTCACCGCCAGGTTCACCGCGACGGTGGTCTTGCCCACCCCGCCCTTTCCCGACGAGATGGCGATGATCCGTCCGAGGTTCGGCAGCTCCACGCTTTGCGGCTGGATCCCGGGCTCACCTGCCTGGCCGCCTGCCCGCCCGCCCGCCTGCCCGCTGGGCGGCGCCCCCGGCGGGCCATGCGTCGCCACTGCCAGTCCCGCTGGATCGGTCACCTGGATCCGCACTGGCGGCCGCACGCCCTCCACCGCCTCGGCCGCCTTGCGCACCTGCCGCACCAGCGTCGCCGGGTCGGCGCGCCCGAGCAGGAAGGTGAACGACACCGCGCCCTCGGCCCCGACGCTCAGGTCGCGGACCAGCCCCGCCGACACCACGTCCCCCCGCGTCGGATGCGCCACCCCTCGCAGTGCCTCGAGTACCCGCTCCTGCAATGTCAAATCGCCGCCACCGCCCTCACCTCCGGCACCGTCTGCCGCAACCGGCTTTCGATCCCGTGCTTGAGCGTGAGCGTGCTCGCCGCGCACCCGTGGCACGTCCCGCCCATCCGCAGCACCAGCGTGCCGTCGGCCGTGTCGAAGTCCACTACCTCCACGTGGCCGCGATGGGAGCTGATGTACGGGCGGATCGTGTCGAGCGCGCGCTCGATCCGGCTCAGGATGTCGTCGGTCTGGGGTGTTTCCATGCGTCCGGCTCGCCTTTTCCAATTCCTACTGGTACTGTCGGATTATGGCGCCCTGCCGGGCCCCGGTCAACGGACCGCGCCCGCCCGCGCACCACCCGCCAGCCACGTCCGCACCTCCTGGAGGAACCGGGCCTGGACCTCGGCCAGCGAACCCTCGATGGCCACGCCCGCCGCCTTGGTGTGACCGCCCCCGCCGTACCGGCGCGCGAATGCCGCCACGTCCACGTCGCCCACCGAGCGCAGGCTCACCTTCACCCGCCCCCCGGCGATCTCCCGGAAGAGGAGCGCCAGTCGCACCCCCTCGATCGACCGCGCATGCTCGACCACGCCGTCCAGGTCGTCGGCGCTCGCGCCGTGCCGCTCCAGCGCGCCCGGCGGCACCGTGAGCCAGGCCAGGCCCGCGTCCCCTTCCACCACCAGCGTGTCCAGCGCCTCGGCCAGGAGCCGTACCCGGCCCTCCGGCGCGTTGGCGTACACGTCCAGATAGATGCTCTCCGGGTCGATGCCGGTCTCGAGCAGGTCCGCCGCCACCCGCAGCGTCCGCGGGTGGGTATTGCTGAAGCGGAACCCGCCGGTGTCGGTGAGGATGCCCACGTACAGCGCGCGCGCCGCCTTGCGTGTGAGCGGCCAGTTGTTGGCCCGCGCCAGTTCGTACACCAGCTCCGCCGTGGCGGCGGCCGACGTGTCCACGTACCGCGGCCCGGCCGGCAGCTCCCCACCGCCCACGTGGTGGTCCACGCACAGCACCGGCACGCCTCGCTGACGCACCGCATCGCCCAGCATGCCGAGGCGGCCCAGGTCGGAGATGTCGAGCACCACGATGACGTCCGCCCGCCGCAGCTCGCGGACTGCCTCGGCGCTCCGGTCCACGCCGGGCAGCTCGTCGAACAGGAATTCGAACCGTGGTGGCGTGGCGTTGGCGTTGGTGACGGCCACCTCCACCCCCAGCCCCTGGAGGATGTGGGCCAGCCCGGCCTCGCTGCCCAGGCCATCGCCGTCCGGGTTCACGTGGGTGGTGAGGCAGACCCGCTGCCCAGGCGAGAAGGCCGCGGCGAAGACTCCCGCCGCGGCCCGCTTCTCGAGTGACAGGTCTATGGACATCTCGTTGCTTCCGCCGCCCTCGGGGCCCCGCTCACCACCGGCGGCGGTGGCGGGGCGGCCCGCTCACCGTTTCGCCGCCAGTTCCTTCTGCAGCACGCTGTTCCGGCGGCCGTACCCGAAGTAGATGATGAACCCGAGCGCGAGCCAGACCAGCAGCCGGATCCAGGTGTCGGCCGGCAGCGTGAGCATCAGGCCGAAGCAGGACAGGATGCCCATGATCGGTACGAACGGCATCCACGGCGTCCGGAACGGCCGGTCCAGCTCGGGCCGCTTCCGCCGCAGGATCCAGACACCGGCGCACACCAGCGCGAACGCCAGCAGGGTCCCGATGTTCACCAGCTGGCCCAGCAGCTGGAGCGGCAGGATCCCGGCCCCCAGCGCCACCGCGATTCCGGTGTAGATGGACGACAGGTACGGCGTGCGGAACTTGGGGTGCACCGCGCCCGCCCAGCGGCCCAGCAGGCCGTCGCGTGACATCGAGTAGAACACCCGCGACTGCCCCAGCAGCATCACCAGGATCACCGAGCCCAGACCCAGCACCGCCCCCACGTCCACCGACAGCCGCACCAGGTACGGCGCGTGGATCTTCTCCAGCGCGTACGCCATCGGGGCCGCGTTGTTCAGCTCGTGGTAGGGCACCATGCCGGTGAGCACCGCCGAAACGACCACGTAGAGCAGGGTGCAGAGGGCCAGCGAGCCGAGGATGCCCCAGGGCATGTCCTTCTGCGGGTTCTTCGCCTCCTGCGCCGCGGTGCTCACCGCATCGAAGCCGATGTAGGCGAAGAACACCAGGCCGGCGCCGCGCAACACGCCCGACCAGCCGAAGGTGCCCCACTCGCCGGTGTTGGGCGGGATGAACGGCGTCCAGTTCGACGGGGTGATGTTGGCCAGGCCCACCGCCACGATGAGCATGATGATCGTGACCTTGAGGATCACGATCAGGTTGTTGACCCGCGCCGACTCCCGGATCCCGATCACCAGGATCGTGGACATGAGCGCCACGATGAACATCGCCGGCAGGTTGAGCAGCGCGCCCGTGAAGTTGAGCCCCGCATGCGTGCATCCCGCCACCGCATTCGCCACGTTGCCCTCGGTGCACCACGCCGTCGGCGAGTTGGACAGGTGCGCCGGGATCTCGATGCCCACCAACCGCAGGAGCGACACCAGGTGGCCCGACCAGCCCACCGCCACCGTCGAAGCGCCCGCCGCGTACTCCAGCACCAGGTCCCACCCGATGATCCACGCCACCAGCTCGCCCATCGTGGCGTAGGAGTAGGTGTAGGCGCTTCCCGCCACCGGCACCGCGCTGGCCATCTCGGCATAGCACAGGCCCGCGAAGGCGCAGGCGATCCCCACGATGATCATCGAGACCGGCACCGCCGGGCCCGCGTGCAGCGCGGCGGCCTGGCCGGTGAGGACGAAGATTCCCGCGCCGATGATTGCGCCGATGCCCAGCGCCATCAGCCCCGCGCGGCCCAGCGTTCGGTGGAGCGACCTCTCGCCGGAGGCGTCGGCCTCGGCCCGCAGAGCGGCGACGGACTTCGTGGCCCACAGGCTCATCGTCGGATCACCTCGGGATGGGGAATGATCGGCGGCGCGGGGACGGCCGCCGGCCGGTCAGCGCACGCTGTAGTTCGGTGCTTCGCGGGTGATGGTGACGTCGTGCGGGTGCGACTCGCGCAGCCCGGCCGACGTGATCTGGACGAACTCGGTGTCGCGCCGGAGCGCGGCCATGTCGGCTGCGCCGCAGTAGCCCATGCCGCTCCGGAGGCCACCCACCATCTGGTAGAGGACGTCCGCCACCGGGCCCTTGTAGGGGACGCGCCCCTCGATGCCCTCGGGGACGAACTTGGAGGGTGCCATTTCACCCTCCTGGAAGTAGCGGTCGGCGGAGCCGTCCTGCATGGCGGACATGCTCCCCATCCCGCGGATCATCTTGAAACGGCGGCCTTCCGCCAGGATCGACTCGCCCGGGCTCTCCTCCGTGCCCGCCAGCATCGACCCCATCATCACGGCGGACGCGCCCGCCGCGAGCGCCTTCACGATGTCACCGGAGTACTTGACCCCGCCGTCGGCGATCACCGGCACCTCGCCCGCGCCCCGCACCGACTCGAGGATCGCGGAAACCTGCGGCACGCCGACGCCCGCCACCACCCGTGTGGTGCAGATGCTCCCGGGACCGATGCCGACCTTCACCGCGTCCACCCCGCGCCGCACCAGCTCCTTCGCCCCCTCTTCGGTGGCCACGTTGCCGGCCACGAGCTGCACCTCGGGGAACGACTGGCGCAGGAGGTCGAGCGCCTCGAGCACGCCGTCGCTGTGGCCGTGCGCCGAGTCGATCACCAGCGCGTCGGCGCCCGCGTCCACCAGGAGCTTCGCCCGCGCCTTCGCGTCGGCCGACCCGCCCACGGCCGCCGCCACGCGCAGCCGGCCGTGCTGGTCCTTGTTCGCGTCGGGATGCTGCCGCCGCTTGAAGATGTCCTTCACCGTGATCAGCCCGCGCAGCACGCCGCGCACGTCCACCACGGGGAGCTTCTCGATCCGGTGCTTGGCCAGGATCCGCTCCGCGTCGTCCAGGCTCGTGCCCACCGGCGCGGTGACGAGGTTCTCCTTCGTCATCGCGTCCCGGATCGGCTGCTCCAGGTTGCGCTCGAACTGGAGGTCGCGGTTCGTGATGATGCCGATCAGGCGGCCCTCGCCGTCCACGATCGGCACGCCCGAGATCTTGAACCGCGCCATCAGCGCCGCGGCATCGCGGAGCGGGCGCTCCGGGCCGAGCGTGATGGGGTTCCGGATCATCCCGCTCTCCGACCGCTTGACCCGGTCCACCTCGGCCGCCTGACGGTCGGCCGGCATGTTCTTGTGCAGGACGCCGATCCCGCCGGCTCGCGCCATCGCGATGGCCATCTCCGCCTCGGTGACGGTGTCCATCGCGGCGGAGATCAGCGGAACGTTGAGTGGGATCCCTCGGGTGAACCAGGAGGTGGTGGAGACGTCGCGCGGGTGGACCCGCGAATGTCGCGGTACGAGGAGGACGTCGTCGAAGGTGAGGGCAAGGCCGGGCCGGATTCGGCTCATCCAGCAAACTAGGCCGATTCCCCCTTCGGCGGCAAGGCGGACGGGGCGCTCGCGGGCCCGGCGGCGGGCGCGTCCGGGGCCTCTGGCGGGGCCGTGTTCCCGCCCTCGCCCACCGCGCGC
>JBOHSQ010000147.1:0-6075 GCA_050733295.1 Gemmatimonadales bacterium | reverse complement strand
AAGTACCTCGGCGTGAAGAAGTACGGTGGGGAGCCCGTGCGGGCCGGCAACATCCTGGTGAAGCAGCGCGGCACGGTCTTCCATCCGGGCCGGAACGTCAAGCGCGCCACCGACGACACCCTCTTCGCCCTGATCGACGGGGTCGTGGCGTTCGAGCACAAGAACAAGAAGCGAATGCAGGTTTCCGTGTATCCGGCCGAGGCGGCGAGCGCCTGAGCCGGGTTCGGCACCGATGAGAAACGAGGGGCGCGACACCGCGCCCCTCGATGCTTTTCCGGCCCATCCCGGGTACAGCCCGTCCCTGTTTGAAACAAACCGGCCGCCCGCGCGTATCTTTCCGGCGGATCCCCAAAGGAGGCTTCGTGTCGTCGCTCATCGACCGCTTGCAGCGGGAGCTCGAGCAGCTCGGAAGGAACGCCCAGGACGCGCTCGAGGAAGGCAAGACCCGCGTCAGGGTGCTGCGCCTCGAGCACCAGCGCGACAACGCCGCCAGGGACCTCGGCGTTCTCGTGCACCGGCGCGAACGCGGCGGCGAGGTGGACCCGCGCCGCTTCGACTCCCTGCTGCTCCGGCTGGACGACCTCGAGGTGGAGATCGCGAGGGCCAAGGCCGAAATGGACGAGGCCCATGCGACGGATGAGGCGCGAGAGCCCTCGCCGCCCCCGGCCCCGCCCCCGCCGCCACCCGCGACCTTCTAGCCGACTGCCCGGATCACGGTGCCGGCGGAAGCCGCCGGTACCGCTCGAGCAGTTCCGTCATCCGGCTGGTGGCCGGCACCTCCTGGCCACCGATGATCACCAGCTCGGCCCGGCTGGAAGGCTCGAACGGGTCACCGTTCCAGACCACCACGTCCGCAAGCCGGCCGGCGGCGAGTGACCCGGCCCGGTCCTCCGCGCCGAATGCGCGCGCCGGCGCCAACGTCACTGCCTCCAGCGCCTTCGCCCACGGCAGGCCGTTCCGCACCGCGTGCCCGGCAGCGAACCGCAGGTTGCGGGGCCCGCCGGATTCGGTCTCCCTGACGATGACCGCAACTCCAGCCTCGGCCAGCAGCGCGGCATTGTCCCATCGGACACCGAGCCCGTCGAAGCCGGGAATGTTCGCGAAACCGTCCACCACTACCGGGACGCCGGCCTTCGCGAGCTCGGGTGCCACTTTCCAGCCTTCATTACCGCCCAGGATGACGAGCTTCAACTGGAATTCCGCCGCCAGTCGGAGCGCATTGCGGATGTCCCGCTCCGATCCGGCCGCGGCGTAGAGCGGTCGCTCGCCTCGGAGCACCGGGAGCAGCGCCTCCAGTTCGGCCACGGGTGCCGCGAGCGGCTGCATCGCGGCGCGGCGCCAGTCCTCACGTCGCCGGTCGTACTCCCTGGCGTCCCGCAGGATCTGCCGGAGGCGGGAGAGCCCGGCAGCGCGGGCACCGCCGCCGGCCGACTTCGCTGCGGTGCCCAGGTCTGCCATCGTCGCCACGCCGCGCTGTCGAAGCATTTCCTCCTCCCGCTGTCCTCGAAGGCCGATCCAGGCTGCCTGGCCCGGGAGCAGCCCACTGCCAGGCACCACGATGGAGGAGGTCACGCCCTCGAGGCGCGCGACCGGGATGCGCACGGTGGCCGGATTGAGGCCCTCGCTGACGTCGAACGACGGGGTGATATCACCCTGTGTGTCGGTCTCGTTGGTGGCGTCGATCGAGCTCACCTCGAGCAGGCCCAGGTTGGACGCCGCGTGGATGAAGCCGGGGGTCACGACCTTCCCTCGTGCATCCACTTGCCGCGCTCCTGCCGGGATTGCCACCTCACGGCCGACCGCCACGATCCGGCCGTCGCGGATGAGTACCGTTCCGTTCTCGATTGCGGGCCCGCTGACCGGATGCACGGTGCCGCCGGTGATCGCGATGGTCTGTGACCCGGCCTCCTCACCGGCGATCCCCAGGCCCAGCGATGCGGCGATCAGGACGCGAAGCGCCGGCTTGACTGCCCCTCCGCGACTCATCGTCCCACCCCCGGGGCGGTCTGCCCGATGTGAAAATCGGTCTTCGGCTGGTGCGCCGGGTCGCTCCGGTCGTACACCAGCCAGCCATCGTTGTAGACCCTCTCCGCCTTGGCATAGATCGAGAACGGGTCCGCGGACCACACGACCACGTCCGCATGCTTCCCGGCCTCGAGTGTGCCGATCTCCTCCTCGAGGCCCAGGGCCCAGGCCGGGTTGGCGGTGATCCAGCGGATGGCCTGATCGCGGGTGACGGGGATTCCGGCCTGGATGCCGGCGTACATCGCCTTGGCCGCTTCCTGGTTCAGGCGCTGGATGCCGCCGGCGTCGTCGGAGTGGATGATCGCGCGCGCCCCGGCCTGCTGGAGCAGCGCGGCGTTCTGCGGGAGGCCGTCGTAGGACTCCATCTTGAAGCCCCACCAGTCCGCCCACACGGAGGACGCGGTGCCGGCTTGCGCCAGGAGGTCCGCGATCTTGTAGGCCTCGACGGCGTGGTGGAACGAGCGGATCTGGAAGCCGAACTCGCGCGCCAGGTCGAGCATCTGTGCCATTTCATCGGCGCGGTAACAGTGGTTCTGGACCAGGATCTCGCCCCGGAGCACTCCGGCCAGCGTTTCCTTCCGCAGATCCCGGTCCGGCGGGTCGCCCTTGCCGTCTTTCGCCCACTTGTCCCAGCTCCGGCGGTACTTCTCGGCGTCGATGAACGCCGCGCGGTAGCCGGCCATGTTGCCCATGCGGGTCGACGGGCCGCGGTTCCGATAGACCCGCTTGGGATTCTCTCCGCACGCCATCTTGAGCCCGTACTTGGCCCCGGGGTACTTCATCTCCTGCACCGTGCGCGCGGGCACCAGGCGCATGATCGCCGACCTCCCGCCGATCAGGTTCGCCGAGCCCGGCAGCACCTGGATGACGGTGATGCCCCCCGCGATCGCGAGTGGGATCTGCGGGTCCTGGGGCCAGAACGAGTGCTCCGCCCAGACCTCGGCGGTGACGGGGCTGGTCGCCTCGTTGCCGTCGCTCTCCGCGAAGGTCCCGGGCGCGGCGTAGACACCGATGTGGCTGTGGGTGTCGATGATCCCCGGAGCCACGAACTTGCCGGATGCGTCCACCACCACCGCGTCGCCCGGCGCCGTGAGATCGGCGCCCACACCGACGATCTTCCCGTCGCGGAGCAGGATCGACGCGCCCTGCAGCTCCTGGCCGGCGGCGGTGAGGATGGTGGCATTGCGGATGAACACTGGGGGGCCGGACCGGCGGGCATAGGTGGAGGCGTACTGAGGACGCCCGGCCGAGGTGGACTCCCGCGGGGCCGCTTCCGGGGTTGGCGCCGGAGGCTCGGGGCCGCCGGCGCACCCGGCGAGCAGCAGGAATCCCAGCGCGACGATCCTGGGCTGCATCGAAGGACCTCGGATGGTGTGGTGGTGGTCGGATCGGGACGCGATTTTCACCCGGTCCGGTGGCCCGGTCAAGGTCGTGGGCCTCACTTCAGTCTTCCCAGCGGTAGAATCCCTGGCCGGACTTTCGCCCCAGGTGCCCGTCGGCGACGAGCCGCCGCAGCAGGGCAGGGGCCGCGTACTGCTCGCCCCCAAGCTCGCGGTGGAGGACGTCGGCGACGCGAAGCCGCACGTCGAGGCCCACCAGGTCCGTGAGCCGGAGCGGTCCCATCGGATGGTTGTAACCCAGCTCCATCGCCCGGTCGATGTCCGCGGCCCTCGCCACGCCCTGCTCCAGCATCCGGATTGCCTCGAGCCCGAGCACGATCCCGAGGCGGCTCGAGGCGAAGCCAGGTGTGTCCCGGACCACGATCGCCTCCTTGCCCAGGGACACCACGACCTGCCGCGCCTCCTCGACGGTGGCCGGCTCGACCGCGTCATGCACCACGATCTCCACCAGTCGCATGACGTGCACCGGATTGAAGAAGTGGAGACCGACCAGCCTCCCGGGGCGCGGCAGGTCGGCGGCCAGCTCTCCGACGGGAAATGCGGAGGTGTTGGTCGCGAGCAGGGCGTGCGGTTCGGCCCAGTCGCTCGCGCGGGCGAGGACGTCCCGCTTCACCCCGGCGTCCTCGACCACCGCCTCGATGACGAGGTCGGCCTCCCGGCACGCCTCGCGAATCGAGGACGCGGCGCGAAGCCTCGCCGTGGCGTCCTCCGCCGCCGCCGCGTCGAGCTTCCCGCGCCGCACCCCGCCCTCGAGCAGCTCCTTGACCTTCGGGATGCCTCGCTCGGCGGCCGAGGCATTGGCATCGAAGAGTGTGGTCCGCCAGCCGGCCAGGACGCAGGCGTGGGCGATTCCCGTCCCCATCACGCCGGCTCCGATCACGGCGACGGTGCGCGTCACGTGTCCGTCTCCATCAGGGACCCGGCCCGGTCCGGGTAGTCGGTGCAGATCCCGTCCACCCCGAGCCGCATGAGGTGCAGGAGGTCTGCATCGCGATTGACGGTCCAGGCGATCACCCGTCCACCGGCCTCGTGGACCTCGTTGACCAGCGTCCCCACTACCCCGTCCCGGCGCTGCCACAGGTCGGTGGCGTGGGCGCCGGTGAGCGCGTCCGCGGCGGAGGCCGGCGCCCGTTCGCACAGGATGCCGTAGCGGAAGTCGGGTCGTTGGCGGGCGAGGCGCGCGATGAGCGAGTGGTCGAAGGAGTGCACCGCGCAGCGGCCCGGTTCCGGCGCGTGGTCGAGCGTCCGGAAGAACGCGGCCTCCGCGCTCGCACCCATGGCCTTCACCTCGACGAAGGGGTCGAGCCCCGCCAACACGCCGAGCGCTTCCTCGAGCAGCGGCACCGGCTCACCATTGCGGAGCCGGACCCGTCGTGCGTCGGCCAGCGTGAGCATGGCGATGGGGCCCTGCCCCGGAAGCTCCGCGTCGTGGTGCACCAGCAGGGCGTGGTCCCGGGTGGCGTGCACGTCCAGCTCCACGCCGTCGGCCCCCAGCGCACGCGCGAGCCGGAACGACTCGAGCGAGTTCTCCACCGCCCGCGCGCTGGCGCCGCGATGCGCGATCACCAACGGCCGGTGCGAGCCGCTCACGCCTCACTCCGCGCCAGCCGCGGCATCGACCACGACGGCGATGCCCTGCCCGACGCCGATGCACATCGTGGCCACGCCCCAGCGGCCGCCCGAGCGCCGGAGCGTGTGGAGCAGGGTGACCAGGATCCGCGCCCCGCTGTTCCCCAGCGGGTGGCCCAGGGCGATGGCGCCGCCATTGACGTTCACGCGGTCGGAATCAAGCCCCAGCTCGCGCATGCAGGCCACGGCCTGGGCAGCGAAGGCCTCGTTCAGTTCCCAGAGGTCGACGTCGGGGGGGCCGATGCCGGCGCGCTCGAGCGCCTTCCGGACGGCGGGGACCGGCCCGATGCCCATTACGTCGGGACTCACGCCGGCGACCGCTGTCGCGGCGATGCGGCCCAAGGGCGGCATGCCCAGCTCCCGAGCCGCGCGGGCTGACACCACTGCCAATGCCGCGGCGCCGTCATTGATGCCGCTCGAGTTCCCGGCGGTCACCGAACCGTCGGTCTCGAATGCCGCCGGCAGGGCGGCAAGGCCCTGCGGGGTCACGTCGGGGCGGGGATGCTCGTCCCGGTCGACCCGGCTGCCGTCGCCGAGGGTCACCGGGACCAGTTCATCACCAAATCGGCACTCGGCGGCGGCACGCGCCGCCCGGCGCTGGCTCTCCAGGGCGAACGCGTCCTGATCCGCCCGGGATACGCCATACCGCCGCGCCACCACCTCGGCGGTCTGACCCATCGAGATAGTCCACTCGGGTGGCAGCCGCGGATTGGTGAATCGCCACCCCAGCGTGCTGTCGGCGATCGCCGGCGTCGCCCGGGGCCAGCCGCGCTCGGGCTTGAGCATGACCCAGGGCGATCGCGTCATGCTCTCAACGCCGCCCGCGACGAACGCCGCTCCCTCCCCCGCGCGCACGGCGTGGGCGGCGGCGACCACGGCCTGGAGCCCGCTGCCGCACAGGCGGTTCACCGTCTGGCCCGGGACGCTGACCGGCAGGCCCGCCAGGAGGAGGGCCTGCCGAGCCACGTTGCGGCTGTCCTCGCCCGCCTGGTTGGTGCAGCCCAGGATCACGTCGTCGATG
>JBOHSQ010000146.1:0-7890 GCA_050733295.1 Gemmatimonadales bacterium | reverse complement strand
CGCAAGGAGACTGTCGCGTCCCTGGCTGTCGCGCTGCACCGCGGTGATCTCCCGCGCCAGCCGTGCCCGCTCCCGTTCAACGCGGACGGCCTGGGCCACCAAGGCCAGGGCGAGCAGGAGAGATGCTGCGAGCGCCAGTCGCAGGTACCGATCGCCCTTCCGCCGGCCGGACTGTTGGACGCGCTTCACCCTGCCCGTGGCACGCGCGAGCACCTGCGCCTTGAGTCCGGGGTCGGGCGCGGGGATAGCGGCTCCCAGCGGGAGCACCGCGGCCACCTCGCGATACGCGTCGGCTTCGCTGCGCACCTCCGGCGACCGAGCCATCAGCGCCTCGAACTCGCGCGCCTCCTCCGGCGAGAGCGAGCCGAGCGCCCAGGCCGCGGCGAGCTCGCGGAGTTCGTCGTCGCGGGCGGTCATGCGTGCCGTTCCTCGAGCCAGGGCGCCAGCATCTCACGCAGCTTCTGCATCCCGAGCCGCAACCTCGTTTTCACCGTACCCAGCGGCGCCTGCAGCCGCTCGGCGATCTCGCTCTGGGAGAGCCCGCCGAAGTAGGCCAGCTCGATGGCCTCGCGCTGCACCGGGGTGAGCTGGGCGATGGCGTCCCGCACCAGGCGGGAGCGCTCGCCGGCGATCGCGGAGCCCTCGGGCGTGTCGCCCCAGTCGCCGGCTTCATCGCGGGGATCCGAGGTGGCGGCGGCGTGCGTGATTCTCGAGCGGCGCTGTGAGGCCCGCGCGAGGTCCAGCGCGCGAGTCCGGGCCATGGTGACGAGCCAGGCGGCGACGGAGCCCCGGCCCGACTCGAAACGTCCGGCTTCCCGCCAGGCCTGGGCGAATGTCTCGGCCGCGGCCTCCTCGGCGTCGGCGCGCTCGCCCAGGACCCGATAGGCCATGGCGTACACCATCACCCCATGGCGGTCGTAGAGCTCGCCCAGGGCGCGTTCGTCGCCCTCGGCGACCCGCGCCACGAGGACGCGATCCAGGCCGGCAGCGGCTGCCTCGGACGGACTCGCCATGGATGGGCGCGCGCTCTCTCGTGCTGGGGTCGGGAGGTTCACGGATGACGCCGCGCGGAGTCTAGCGCCCGGCGGGCGGGGCGCACAACAGGCTACCGCGCTGGCGCCGCAGGCGCGCCAGGCGCGCCAGCCGCGCCGTAGCGCTCTCCGGCCTCGATCCTGGCGTCCACACGGTTCCCGGGCCACGGTACCGGGCACGGGTACGCGCTGCTGTACGCGCAGAAGGGATTTCGCGCGCGATTGAAGTCGAGCCGGTAGCGGCCGTCCGCAAGCGGATCCAGCGTCACGAACCGGCCCGAGGGGTAGGTCCCGTCGCCGTTGGTCGCGTCCTGGAAGTAGACGGTGAGCTCCACCTCGCCTGATGCGGGATCGGGAACACGCCGGACTGCGAGCGACACGGTATCGCCTGCCATGGGCAGGCGGACCTGTCCCGCCTCCTCCGCCTCGACCACGATGCCGTCCAGCGTGAGCATCTGCGCCGTCGCCCGCCGCGCTGCGGGGACCAGCGGCCCGACGAAGCTCAAAGCCGGGGCGGGCGGGAAGTGGGACGTGGACTTCCGCGCGACCGACGCGTCGAAGACCGTGACCCAAGTCGATCCGCGCGCGGAGGCGAGCAGGAGGGTCAATCGCCCGACTGCGACCGGCCGCCCAAACGGCAAGGCGCGCCGCCCGTCCGGTCCCTCGAGCCGAGCGGCGCCCGACGCTACGGTGAGGCGGTGGGTGGCAAGGCCGGGTGCCGGGATGTCGCTGCCCGCCGGACCGATGGTGAGCCCTCTTCCCACGGTGCGATGGGCCACCGCGGCCATGGGCGAAATCGGCGACTCCGCCAGCCAGGCGGCATACTCGATTCGCTCGGCCGGGAGACCGCCCTGCGCAAGGGCGGCAGCTGGAGTCGCCAACGAAGCGAGCCAGGCGGCGAGGAGGATACGGCGCTGGACGGGGCACGGCATGCTTCCAGTGTAGCGGACCCCGCGGGCCGACTACAACCCGTGACCGGATCCGACCCGCACCCCGAGTGCCGCCGCGTGCGCCAGGAGGCGTGGGTCGGTAGTCCCCAGCTCGAGGGCCCGCTGCATGGCGAGGCGTGCCGGTTCCTCCCGTCCCGCCGCGCGGAGCGCCCAGGCGTACACCTCCCAGCCGTACACGTCCTGGCGGAGATCGAGCTCCGCCTCGGCCCGTGACAGGATTTCGGCGATGGCGCGGCGGCGGTCGAGCAGTCCCAGCGCCACGTCACGGTGCACGGGTCCCGGCACTGCGAGCGCTGCCGCCTCGGCTCGAGCCGTCAGTGAATCCTCGAGGCGGAACTGCCGGCGAGCATGCGCGACGTCGGCCAGGAGGAGCAGCAGCCCCGGATCGGTACCGCCGGCGCCGAGGGCATCATGTACCAATCGCTCGACCACAGACCATCGGCCCCGAGCAGCTTCGACCTGCGCCGACACCTCGAGCAGCCGCGGATCGTCCGGGGTGAGCAGGAGGCCACGGGCAAGGTTCCGCCCGGCCTCGTCGAGCCGACCGTGGCGAAGCGCAAGCGCGCCGAGCTGCAGGTCGAACCACGCGAGGGAGCCGGCCGTGACCCCGTACGTGCGACTTGCCGTCGCGCGCGCCCGCCTGAGCAGGGCGCGAGCGCTGCCCGGGTCGCCCGTGAGCTCGGACCACTTGGCCAGGCGGGGCGCCACGGGCAGGAGCTCGGAGTGCGGGACGAGCGACTCGAACGCGAGCCGCGCCTCGGCGTAGTGCCCAAGCTCCATCAGGATCTCCGCCTTGAGTGCGCGCGCCGCGATGTCGTCGGGGTCGAGTGCGATGAGCCGCTCGGCACAGACCCGGGCTTCCTCGAAGCGGTGCTGTCCGAGCAGGCTGGCTGCGAGCGCGCGGAGCGCCGGGGGATTGTCCCGGCGATTCCCCAGCGAGCGCCTCGCCGTGCGCTCCGCCTCGAGGAGGTCCACCAGGTTGCCGGTGGCTCGTGCCCGGTCGTTGAACAGCGCAGACAGCCGGGCCAGGTCGAGCGAGCCCCGGGGGTCGCGGTCCGCACGGGCGGCGTAGAACTCCAGGTTTGCGTCGCGAATCCGCGCCTCCGCGATGCCGGGCGCCTCCGGGGCCTTGGGCCGGCTCAGGAGGACGGCCGCGAGGGCCGTCCCCAGTGCGAGGAGGGAGAGGAGCAGACGGGTCATGCCGTGCTCCTCAGTTCGGCAGCCCGAGGTACGGGAAGCCGGGCAGGAAGTCGGAATCGCTGGACACATTGTCAGTGGTGAGCGCCGCGGTGACCGTGCCGGGCTCGACACCGAACGGATCGCCGAACACGGCGAGCAGGGCCAGGTCGGTCACGTCATCCGCGAGTCTGCGACCGCCCCAGCCATTCGAGAACGGCGCGAGCGGCAGCCAGGTGAGCCAGCCGGCTCCCGCAGGGTCCTTGTCGGTCTGCACGATCAGCACGTCGGGGATCAGGGCGCCGCCCACGGTCGAGGCGTATCCTTCGCTTCGGCCCGCCACGCCGGTGATGAAGGCCACCGCCTCGGGGGCCACCAGTGCTGCGTCCTGCGCCGGGCCAATGGATCCGTGGGTGGGGTGGCTGCGCTTCGCCAGGAGGACTTCGCTCACCAGCGGGTTCCCCAGCCGCTGCACCTGGTTGTAGGACCGGTCCGTGTCCGGCCCGGCGGGTCCGTTGCCGTCATCGTCGTCGTTGCACCCGGATGCCACCAGCGCCAGAAGGGTGAGCACGTAGGCCGTGCGGGCCCGGAAGAGTCGTCGCATCGTCGGATCTCCGTCGGTGTGGCCGCTTCAGCGGCTGATGGTGCCCCAGATGCCAAGGCGGCCAGGGGCGCCGCCCTCCAGCATCTCGCTGGGGAGCTCGACCACGATCGAGAGCACGTTGAAGCCGTCCACGTAATTCACGGCCTCGCCGGCTGCGCGGAACGCGCCGCCGCCGGGAAGGGCGCAGGGGCCGCTCAGCGGCCCTGTGACCGGCTTGCGATCGGGGAGGATGCAGAAGGCGGCTTCCAGGTCGATGAAGAAGGGATCATCCCGCGGCCCGGCGAAGAGCTGGATGCCGTCGGCCTGGCCGAGGTTCTCGCGGAGATCGCCCTCGACATCGGGGCCGATGTCGGCGAGTTCATTCATCATCGCCCCCGGCACCGGCGGAGCCACCGGGCCCCGGAGCTGGACGTGCTGGTCGGCCCCCTCGCCGGTGAAGGTCAGCTGGATCACCCGATCCTCGATCGCATCGCCGTCGTTGTCGACCTTGAACTGGTAAAGGAGATCGGGATCGAAGAACGCGCCGGGAGATTCTGCGGGTGTCAGGAACGCGCGCGTGTTCATGGCCAGGACGATCCGGCCCGGCGCCGAGCCGGGGAACACGTACACGTCGGTCAGGTCCATCTTCGGGTTCAGCTCGACGTCGGGCGTGTCCTGGTGGTCGGAAGCGGTGAGTGTGCCGAGGCCGACCGCGGCTGCGGCGCCGAAGCCGAGCAGCAGGAGCGCGGCAGGGCGCGGAGGTGGAAGAGTGCGACGCATTGTAGGCTCCTCGAGAGGGAGGTCGAGTCACCTCCCCTACGCCGGCGGAGCCCGGCCGGATTGGTCGTGCGCTTGAGCCTCACCCCCGGGCCCACCCCCAGAACCGGGCAGGATCGAGCGCGGAAAGGTCCTCGACCACGGTCGCCTCGCCGTCGAGCAATTGGCGGATGATGAGGCCGGTGATGGCCGCGAGCAGGATGCCGTTCCTGCCGTGCCCGGTGGCGTACCAGAGTCCGGCGACCGTCGGCTCCCGGCCCACGATCGGCGCGCCATCCGGGGTACCCGGCCGGAGACCGGCCCACGTCCGGACTGGTTCGCTCCCGCGCAGCAGGGGGCAGATGCGGGTCGCATGGTCCAGCACGCCGGCGATGCCCTCGGACGTCGTGGATGGATCGAACCCGGCGTACTCCATGGTCGAGCCGGCGACTACGCCATCGCCCCGCAGCAGCGCGTAGGCGTGCCTCACGTAGAAGATGCCGCGCGCCTCGGCCACCGGGGGGAGCTCGACCATCTGCCCGCGGATCGGGGCGACGGGAAGCGGACAGGGCAGGGCGCCGAGCAGTCCGCTCCACGCACCGGCCGCCACGATCACGTCGGCTGCCGCGTATCGCTCGCGGCCCACCACGCCGGTCACCTTGCCGGCGCGCGACTCGATCGAGCGCACCTCGTCGGTGATGACCGTGGCCCCGTGCTGACGCGCGTCGGCCATGCAGGCGCTCACGAGGGCACGGGGGTCGAGCGCGCCTTCCTCCGGCGCCCAGAGCGCGCCATGGCAGTCACGCAGCCAGGGCCAGCGGCTCTTCACCTCCTCGGCATCGAGCCAGTCGGCGGTATACCCCTGCTGCCGCTGCCACGCGACGCGGGCATGGACCAGGTCCGCATCGGCGGCGTCGAACGCCAGCCGGGCGATCCCGTCCTGGTGCAGGCCGACATCGATCCCGGTCGCCTCGCGCAGAGCCGCCGCCAGGTCGGGATAGAGGTCGCGGGCGAGGAGCCCCAGCTCGAACAGGGGCGAGTCCTCCCCGGCCTCGAGCTGCGGGGCCAACATGCCTGCCGATGCCTTCCATGCCTCACCGGCGTCGGCACCGCGTTCGATGATGAGCACTCGCCGGCCCGCGCGGGCGAGTTCACGCCCGCAGGCGGCACCTATCGCGCCGCCGCCCACGACGATAACGTCAACGGGTGTGGTCACTTGGATCCCGACGAAACTTTTTGAAACGTGGGGCGTAGGTGGGGGCGTCCGGCAGCCGGCCGGCCACCGAGGAGGAAGATAGATGATCCGGTCGCTCGTGGGCTATGCGGTGTTCGCCGCGCTCGCGATCCTGGCGCTCAAACTGGCCTTCAAGCTGCTCGGCTTCGCGTTCACGCTGTTCTGGGCGCTACTGTGGCTCGCCTTCATCGGCTTCATTTTCTACCTGATCCTGCGGCTGTTCAGCCCGTCCACCGCCGACCAGGTACGCGACGCCATCAAGGGACGGCCGGGGGTCTGACCCCCGGCCCGGGTCACTTCCGGTCCAGCGCGTCGATCACCGCCCACGCGAGCAGCGGAAACAGCAGCTCGTGATGACCGGTGAGCAGGATCCCGGTGCCGCTGCCCATGGTCGGGCGCTGCACCACGTTGAGGCGCGGGCGGTAATGCCGCACCATGTCGAAGTCGGCGGCGAGGAACCCCGTCGGGCGCCCACCCTCCAGGTTCCGGGCGATGGTCAGTGCCTTGAGGAACACCTCGGGCATCACCACCGCACTGCCCCAGTTCATCACCACACCGCCCTGATCCAGCGCAGGCAGTGATCCGGCGAGCCGCCGGAAGTCGCGGTGGCTCGTCTCGCCGAGGGCCGCGCCATCGGCGCGGGGATGCTGGTGGATGATCTCCGCGCCGATGGCGGCATGCACCGTCACGGGGACGCGGGACTCCCGGCAAGCCAGCAGCACAGACACCTCCCGCCCCGGCAGCTCCGCCCGCCGCGCCAGGCACTCCGACAATCCCTCTCCGAACCCCTGCCCGGTCTCCCGCGCCGCGCGCACCGCGTCATTCATCTCGCGGCCGGTCTCTTCGGCCATGCCGAATGTGCCGTCGCCGAGTCCGGCCTCAACTTCCTCGCTGGTGCCGCCGAAGGCGGCGAGCTCGAAGTCGTGGATAGCCGCAGCGCCGTTCATCGCGAGGTGGGTCACGATTCCCCGGCGGAGCCATTCGATGAGCAGGGGTCCGAGTCCGACCTTGATGACGTGGCCGCCGAGCAGGAGCACGACGCCCTTGCGGGCGCGGGCGGCGGCCACGACGGCCGCCGCCACACGGCGGAGGTCGCGTGCCGCGAGCACGTCGGGCAGGGATCCGAGGAATGCGGAAAAGGACCGGTCAGATCCGGGGACCGCTGAGAACAGTTCCGGCGCGACCTTGTTGGCCCGCCGGGCGATGGGCACCGTGCGCAGCCGCTCGAGGTCGGCCTCGCGCCAGGTCACTCGGCCGCGCCGGCGTCGTGCAGTGTCATCGACTTGAGTTCGAGGTGGATGGTGCCGAACGGCTGCTTGGTCCGGATCCGCACCGGAATCCTCCGCGCGTCGTCGGTGAGCCAGAGGCGGGCGTCGTTCTTCTCCCGCATCAGGTTTCCGCTCCCGATGGTCGGGTGGAGCAGGAGGCAAGTGGCCTTCCGGTCGCCGGGCATCTCGCACTCCTCCCGACCCAGGACCTGCACCACGATCGGGTTGCGGTTCTTCCGGTAGTAACGCTCGAACCGATACGTCTTCCCGACCTCGAGCGGCAGCAGCCGCACCCAGTAGATGAAGGCCGCATCGTCCAGGGGTTCCTCGACCGTCGGGCTGGTGCGCTCCTTCCCGACCTCGCGGATGAAGCCGGAGTCAGGATAGATGAGCTCGTCGCGAACCCGCACCTTCCCGTTTTCGTTGAGCGTCTTGCGCAGGCGGCGGGAGACGAGGTCGTCGACGCCGGTCCAGCTCTCCAGCTTGTCGTCGAGGCGGTAGAACTGGTTCCCCGCCGCAAGCCGGAACTCGAATACGAAGGAGTCGTGATCGCGGTACGTTTCCCGGCGTGCCACGGTGACGGAGCCCTGGCCGAGGGTCAGGAACCCGAGCTTGGCATTGTAGACGAAGCGTTCACCGACGCCGAACGGGTAGCGGGACGGGTCGCCCAACACGCGAGGCGAGGACGGTGGCACCGCCTGCTGGGCCGCGGCCGCCGGAGGCGACTGCAGCAGGAGTCCGAAGAGCAGCCAGAGGCTCACACGGCCTCCAGCGGCGCTGCCGGGAGTTCCCCCCGCGGGCGATGAGTCGGTCGAGGCAGGCGGAGCTCGCGCCGCGTCCGCCAGAGCAGGCGCGCGGCCTCCCACGGTGCGATCCGGCTGGCGCGCTGGCG
>JBOHSQ010000145.1:0-8334 GCA_050733295.1 Gemmatimonadales bacterium | reverse complement strand
GGGCAGCCACCACCGCCCACCTCGCTCTCGCCCGCCCAGGCCCAGCAGCTCCTCAACTCGGTGGAGCGGGAGGAACGCCGGGTTCGCGAGAGGCAGCTCAAGCGGTTGCCCGGTGAGCCGGTGTCGGGTGGGAGGGACTGGTGATCTCCCTCGCCGGTGCAGTGCTGGCGCTCGCGCTGGCGGGGAGCGTACAGGATCCGCAGCTCGTCGTCTCCCTTGACCGCGAGGAGCTCGAGGTCGGCGAGGAGGCCGAGCTCCTGCTCGAGTTCACCAGCCCGTCGGAAGAATCAGCGGAGTTCGACCTGCCCCCGCTGCCTCCTGGGCTGCAGATCCTCGGCCGGGCCGAGCGCACCAGTGTCACTTTCGCGCCGGCCGTGTCGCGCACCAGCACGCTGGTGCTCACCCTCCGGGCGGTCCGCGCCGGCCAGTGGACCTGGGGGCCCTTCGAGGCGCGCCAGGGTTCGCGTTTCGCGTCCGCACCGCCGGTGGAGATCGAGGTGACGGGCGGTGGGGCGGCACAGAGCGTCCGGGTGAACCCGATCGTGCGGGATCTGCTCGTGCGCGCCCCACCGCCCGCGCGCCGGGGCGAGGTCGCCCTCACCCTCGTCCTTTCGGACCGCCGTGCCGTGGTGGGCGAGCAGGTGGACCTCGTGACCGCCGCCTGGTTCCCGAGGGACCTCCGGCTCAAGCTCCGCCGGCCACCCACGCTGCAGCAGCCTCGGATCGAGGGGGTGTGGTCCGTGCCGCAGCCCGTGCCGGTCGGCATCGCCACCAGCCGCCGCGTGGGCGGGCAGTGGTACGACCTGTTCATCACGCACCAGGTCGTCTTCCCGGTGAGTGCCGGAACGGTTCGCATTGCACCGGCCGAGCTTCAGTACTCCGTGCCGGTGGCGTACCAGTTCTTCTCCCGCGAGGAACGCTTCACCGTCACCAGCGAAGCCGTGCGCCTCACCGTGGAGGGGCTGCCGCCCGGCGCCGACGGCAAGGCGTTCAGTGGCCCGGTCGGCCGCCGGCTGAGGCTTTCCCGATCGGTGCGGCCCTCGGTGGCGGCGGTCGGCGAGCCGGTGACCGTTACCTACGTCCTCGAGGGCGCCGGCAACATCCCGCTCTGGCCCCCGCCCGAGGTCGCCTGGCCCTCGCGCGTCCGGGTATATGATGACGGCACCGAGGAGCGCACCGGGCTCGTGAACGGCCTGGTAAGTGGGTCGAAGGGCTTCCGCTCGTTGCTGGTGCCCGACTCCGCCGGCACGCTCGTCCTGCCCGCACTTCGCTGGCCGGTGTACGACGTCGAACGGCGCCAGGTCACCGAGGTCAGCATTCCCGCCGCAGCGCTCACGGTGAAGCCACGCGCGCTGGCGGGGGCCCAGCGCGGGCTGCCGCCGCCCCTCCGCCGACTGGGTGGTCCCACCTGGACCTGGCAGCTCGCCCATGCGGTGCCGCCCTGGGTCATGGCGCTGGTCGTGGTGGTGGTGCCGTTGATGTCGCTCTTGCCCAGGATCCGGGTTCGGCGGCGCCAGCCGCGGCCCGAGCGGCGCGCCCGGAGTGGTTCGCTCGCCGATGCCGAGCACCGGCTCCGCCGGGCGCTCGCGGCGTACCTGCCCGACATCGACGGCGCCACCGACGCCGAGCTGCGGCTCGCGCTCGACCTGGCGGGGCTTCCGTCCGGGGTCGGCGCGGAGACGGTGGCGCTGCGCGACCGGCTGCGCGTCGCGCGGTATGGCGCGATGGGCGTCGAGGATCCCGGGCTCGTGCGCGAGATCGAGGAAGTTGTCGGGCAGCTGGGGCAGGGGGCGCGGCAGCGCAACCGGCGTCGCGTGGTGACCGGTGCCGCGAGCGTGGTGTTCGCGGTCCTGGCGTCGGGTGTCATGGCAGCGGCCGGCGCGGCGCAGCGGGACGATGCGACCCTGAGCTCCGAGGCCGGCGTCCTCGCCGGTGCCGCAGAAGCGTGCGCGGCGCGCGCCGCACGCGAGCCCGGCGCGGCGATGCACTGGTACAACCTCGGCGCCGCGAAGTACCGGATGGGTGAGGACGCCGAGGCGGCCGCGGCCTGGCGGGTTGCCCTTCGCCTCGAACCCCGCGCGGGCGATGTCCACCGCGCACTCCGGCTGGTCCCGCCGGCCGGCGCGGCGAGCGCGCGCGAGCTCTGGTCTCCTCCGGTCACGCCCGACGAGCTGCTCGTCGCGGGCGTCCTGCTTTGGATCATCGGCTGGGCGCTCGCGCGCCTGATCAAGGGTGTTCGGCTGCGTCGTGTGGGATGGGGCATCGTCCTGCTCGGCGCCACCGCCCTGGCCGGGTCGCTCGGCCTGCGCCGCTGGTACGACCGGCCACTCGTGCTGGTGCGCGCCACCGGCCCCGCCCGCGTCTCGCCCGTGGGCCTGGCCCGGGAGGTGGCTCGGCTGGAGGCCGGTGCCGCGCTCGAGCGACGCCAGAGTGAGCGTGGATTCACCCTGGTCGCAACCCGGCGCGGTCCCGTCGGCTGGTTCCCCGAAGGGGCGCTCGTCCCGGTGCCGGGGTACATTTTCCGCTGGCCCACCAGGACCCCCTCGCCCTGACCTCGGAGCAGACCGCGTGAGCCGCCGCGTAGCCATCCTGCCGGATGCCGTGGCCGACCAGATCGCCGCGGGCGAGGTCGTCGAGCGCCCGGCCTCCGCGGTCAAGGAGCTGGTCGAGAACGCGCTCGACGCGGGTGCCCGTCACGTGCGGGTCCTGGTCGAGGACGGCGGCAAGACCCTCATGGAGGTCAGCGACGACGGCGCCGGCATGGGCCGGGAGGATGCGGTCCTCGCCCTGGAGCGTCATGCCACCAGCAAGATCCGCTCGGCGGCCGACCTGGTGGGCGTCGCCACCTTCGGCTTTCGCGGCGAGGCGCTGCCGGCCATCGCGTCGGTGTCGCGCTTCGGCCTCGTGACGTCGGATGGTGGGGGTGACGCCACCGCACTCGCGGTGGCCGGAGGAAGGCTCGAAACGGTTTCCAGCGTGGCGCGGCAGCAGGGCACGACCGTCTCTGTCCGCGGCCTCTTTTTCAATACTCCCGCTCGCCGGAAATTCCTGCGCTCGGTGGGCAGTGAAGGCCGCGCCGTCGTCGAGACACTTACGACGCTTGCGCTCTCCCACCCGGAGGTCGGCTTCGAACTCGCCGTCGACGGTGTCGTGCGCCTGTCAGCGCCGACGGGGCAGGGGCCGGTCGACCGGCTCGTGGCCGTCTGGGGGCCGGATCTTGCGGGAACGCTGCTCCCGGTGCACCACGGCGTTGGTGCGGTGCGCGTGGAGGGCTGGGTGCAGCGGCCGTCCGATTCCCGGCCTTCCGGGCGCAGGGTCCAGCTTTTCGTCAACGGCCGTCCGTTCCGCGATCCGCTTCTGGTGCGCTCGGCGGAGGCGGGATACCGCTCGGCCATCGCCCCGGGCGATCGCCCCTCACTGCTTCTCCGCATCGAGACCGCTCCCGACCAGGTCGACGTGAACGTCCACCCGGCCAAGCTGGAGGTTCGCTTCCGGGACCGCGGCGGGGTGGAGCGCGCCGTCGAGGAAGCGGTGCGGTTGGCGCTCGGGGAGCTGGCCGCCTCGGCGGCACTGGGCGATTGGCGTCCGATGCCGGGTGCCGGCCCCGATCCGCACGTTGGCATGCGCCCGCCGGCCGGGCTCGGCTCCGGCGCGGAGGCGGTGGCGGACCTCTTCCAGGCGGGTGCCGGTGTGGCGCTCGAACCCGCCGAGGCTCCGGCATCGGATCCCGCCTTCACCGCACCGCTGCTCCAGGTCTTCGATACCTACATCGTGTACCAGGCGCCGGGCGGTGTCGTGATCGTGGACCAGCATTCGGCGCACGAGCGCGTCCTCTACGAGGCGCTGCGCACCCGGCTCGAAGGACCGGGGGCGCCCTCCCAACGGCTCCTGGTGCCGATCACCGTGGAGCTGACCGACGAGGAGCTCGACGTGCTCGAGCGCCACGCGGAGCTCCTCTCGCACGCTGGTTTCGACGCCGGGGCCTTCGGTGGACGAACCGCGATCCTGCGGGCGGCGCCCTCGCCCCACCCGCGGTTCGACGCGGGACGCTGCTTCCGCGAGCTGGTAGCGGATCTCGCGGGTGGCCGGTTCGCCGGCTCGGCGAATCTCCTCGACCGCTTCGCGATGACGTTCGCTTGCCGTGCCGCGGTCAAGGCGGGCGACCGCCTGTCGGAGCCCGAAATGCGCGAGTTGCTGCTGCGGCTCTTCGCCACCGACCTGCCCCCCCACGACGTGCACGGCCGCGCGACCATCGTGCAGCTGCCCCGGGAAGAGCTGGAGCGCCGATTCGGCCGGCGCTGAGCGGCGCGTGCTGACGCCGGTCCTGGTCGGCCCCACGGCGGTCGGCAAGACCGCGGTGGCCGTTGCGTTGGCTGCCCACTGGCCGCTCGAGGTAGTGTCGGCCGATTCGCGGCAGGTATATCGCCGGCTCGACATCGGCACCGGGAAGCCGTCCCGGCGGGAACGGGAGAAGGTCCGGCACCATGGCCTCGACGTGGCCGACCCGGGCGAGCGCTACAGCGCCGGGCGATTCGCCCGCGAGGCAGCGCAATGGGTGCGCGAGAGCCGGGGCCGCGGGAAGCTCCCGGTGGTCGTGGGCGGCACGGGGCTGTACGTTCGCGCCCTCGCGGAGGGATTGTTCCTCGAGCCTCCGCTCGAGGCCGGCCGGCGGCAGGCGCTCGATGGCTGGCTCCGCATCCTGCCGGCGGCCGACCTGCTCCGGTGGGCGCGTCGGCTCAATCCTGGCTTCCGGGGAGGCGGGCGGCAGCGCGCGATGCGCGCCATCGAGATCGCGCTCCTCACCGGCCGCCCGCTCGGGTACTGGCAGCGCGCCGCGCGCGCCGGAGCCGCGATCACACCCTGGTACGTGCGGCTCACCGCCCCCCGGCCCGTCCTGCACCAGCGGATCGGCCAGCGCGCCGAGGAAATGCTCGCTCGGGGCCTCGTGGAGGAAGTGGCAGCCGTGCTGGCGGAAGGACACCAGCCGGACGCGCCCGGGCTCGATGGCGTGGGCATCCGTGAGGCGGTCGAGTACCTGCACGGACGGCGTTCGCGCGAGTCGGTGCCCGAGGCGATTGCAGCGGCAACCCGGAAGTACGCGCGGCGGCAGGAGACCTGGTTCCGGCACCAGCTGGGCTCGGATGCGCTTGCTCTGGATGCGAGCGGGCGTCCCGACGACGTGGCCGCGGAGATCGCCGCCGCCTGGGCCGGGGTTCGCCAGCGCATGCCCTCGACCCTCGAATAGCGACCAGCGACCAGCGACCAGCGACCAGCGCATGAAGATCGGCATCACCTGCTATCCCACCTACGGCGGCTCCGGAGCCGTGGCCACCGCCCTCGGCCTCGAGCTGGCCCGGCGGGGGCATGAGGTCCACTTCATCACCTATGCCATGCCCTTCCGGCTGCGGGGGTACGCGGAGCGGGTGTACTTCCACGAGGTGGAGACGCGGATGGCCCACTATCCGCTCTTCGAGCACTTCCCGTACACCCTGGCCCTGGCGTCGAAGCAGCACGAGGTGGCGTTGCGGGAGCGGCTCGACCTGCTCCACGTGCACTACGCCATCCCCCACGCCACGACCGCCTGGCTCGCCCGGGAAATGCTCGCCGCCGAACGGCCCCTCCGGGTCATCACCACCCTGCACGGCACCGACATCACCCTGGTGGGGCAGGAGTCCAGTTTCTTCGCCATCACCCGGTTCTCCATCGAGCGCTCCGACGCGGTCACCGCCGTGTCGCGCTACCTCGCGGACGAGACGCGGCGCGCGTTCGGGTTGCCGGACATGGACATTCCGGTGATCCCGAACTTCGTGGACCTGGAGGAGTACCGTCCTCCCCAGGACGGCCAGCCCTGCGCCGGCATCGCGCCGGAAGGGCACAAGGTCATCACCCACATCTCCAACTTCCGCGAGGTGAAGCGGGTGCGCGACGTGGTCCGGGTCTTCGCCCGCATCCGCCGCGCGATGCCCGCTACCCTGCTGATGGTGGGCGATGGTCCTGAGCGCGAGCCCGCGGAGCAGGAGGCACGCGACCTCGACGTCGCCGCCGACGTGCGGTTCCTGGGTCGGCTCGACCAGGTGGCCAACCTGCTGCAGGCAACGGACCTGTTCCTGCTTCCGTCCCAGACCGAGTCGTTCGGGCTGGCCGCGCTCGAGGCCATGGCCTGCGGGGCGCCGGTCGTCGCCTCGCGGAGTGGTGGCCTGCCCGAGGTCATCGAGGACGGCGTCACGGGCATCCTCGAGCCTCCGGGCTCCGTGGAAGCGATGGGCCGCCGCGGCATCGAACTGCTGCGGGACGAGAAGCAGCACCGGAAGATGGCCGCCGCCGCACTCGAGGTTGCCCGTCGCTACTCCGCCGACGCGATCGTCCCCGGGTATGAGGCGCTGTACCAGCGGGTCCTTGGGTGACGGTGCCCGACTGGCTCGTCGCGGTGATCCTCGGCCTGGTCGAGGGCGCCACGGAGTTCATCCCCGTCTCGTCCACCGGTCACCTCATCGTGGTGGGTGACATCCTCGGCTTCACCGGCGAGCGCGCCAAGAGCTTCGAGATCTTCATCCAGCTCGGCGCGATCCTCGCCGTGGCGTGGGCGTACCGGGCTCGCCTGGTGGACGCCCTGCGCGGGATCCGTCTGGGCGCCGCACGCGGGAACCTCGCACTCAACCTGACCCTCGGCTTCATCCCTGCTGCCGTGGTCGGCCTTCTCGCGCACGAGACGATCCGCCGGTTCCTCTTCGATCCGCGCGTGGTCGCCGTCGGCCTGGTGGTCGGTGCGCTGGCCATCCTCGCCATCGAGCGCGCCGCGCCTCGGAGCGACGTATTCACCCTCGACGAACTCCCCCCCGGCAAGGCATTGGCGGTGGGTCTGGCCCAGCTGCTCGCCCTGGTCCCCGGAGTCTCCCGCTCGGGCGCGACCATCCTCGGCGGCTACTGCCTCGGCCTCTCCCGGCCGGCTGCGACGGAGTTCTCCTTCCTCCTCGCGATTCCGGTAATGGTCGCCGCTACCGGCTTCGACCTCGTCAACAGTGCGCCGCACCTCGCCTCCACCGACGTGCCGATCTTCGCGCTCGGCTTCATCGTTGCCTTCGCCTCGGCCCTGGTGGTGGTGCGGGCGTTCGTCCGCTGGGTCGGAAGCCACGACTTCCGCCCCTTCGCCTGGTACCGCCTGGCGGTTGGCGCGCTGCTGATCGTCTGGTACGTCCTGTGATGAGCGATCCCACGCCCTTCCAGGTAGTGGAGCGGGTGGCCTCGACCCAGGATGTGGTCCACGCCTGGGGCGAGGAGGGCAGGCCGCACGGCTCCGCCCTCCTCGCGCTTGAGCAGGAAGCGGGGCGCGGTTCGCGCGGCCGTGAGTGGGCGTCCCCGCGCGGCGGCCTCTGGATGAGCGTGCTATGCCGGCCGGCGGAGCCGGAGGCCGCGGAGGTGATGAGCATCCGGGTGGGGCTTCAGACGGCCCGCGTGCTCGAGGAGCTGCCGGGGCTCCCCCCGGTGCGGCTCAAGTGGCCCAACGACATGATGCTGGCGGACCGGAAGCTGGGCGGGATACTCTGCGAGGCGCGCTGGCGGGGCGACCAGCCGGCCTGGGTCGCGGTCGGCATCGGCATCAACGTGACGAATGCCCTGCCCCTGGAGATCGGGGGCCGCGCCTGCCGCCTGGCCGACCATACCCGCCCCCCGTCGCCCGAATCGCTGGGCCGCCGGATCGTGGCAGCCCTGCTGCCGCTCGAGCGGGCGGGAGCCATCCTGTCGGATGTCGAGCTCCACGCCTTCGAGCGGCGTGACTGGCTGCGCGGCCGCCGTCTCATCGCGCCGGAGCCCGGGCTGGCGGCGGGAGTTTCACCGGGCGGCGCGTTGCGCATCCGGGCCGAGGACGGCACCGTCCTCGAGGCTCGCGCGGGCTCGGTGGCGCTGGCCTGACCTCTTTCCTGGCGGAGCGAATCGATGCTGCTGGTGGTGGATGTCGGGAATACCGAAGTCACGCTCGGCCTGTTCAACGGGGATAGCCTGGTTGCACAGGCGCGGCTCGCGACGCGCGCCGACCGGACGCCGGACGAGTGGGCGGCCGCGGTGTCCGATACCCTTGCACTCGACGGCCGCAAGGCCGCGGATGTGAAGGCGGTCTGTCTCACCTCGGTAGCGCCGGCAGTCACCCCCGACCTCGCTCGCGGGCTCCGGATGCTCACCGGGAAGGCCCCCTCGGTGGTGGACGCCCGGTCCCCGCTGCCCATCCGACTCGACGTAGAGGAGCCGCTCACCGTCGGGGGCGACCGCATCGTGAACACCCTGGCCGGGGTCACGCTTTTTGCCGGTGACCTCATCGTGGTGGACTTCGGGACCGCC
>JBOHSQ010000144.1:0-3819 GCA_050733295.1 Gemmatimonadales bacterium | reverse complement strand
TACGTCGAGCCCCAGGTCTCGGAGCGCTGCCTGGTTCACCACTCTGCCTACCTGAACGGCTCCAGCCATCCAGCCCTCCAGCCCTCCAGCCCTCCATGAGTGGCATCAACGACTTCGTCGTTTCGTTCGCAACCGTGAACGGCTCGGGATCGGCGTCGGCCAACACGATCTTCGCCAGGTCGCTGTTCCGGATGGGAATCCCGGTCACGCCCAAGAACGTCTTCCCCTCGAACATCCAGGGGCTCCCCACCTGGTACGAGGTCCGGGCCAGCGGCGCCGGCTGGCTCGCCCGGCGCGCGGGAGTGGACCTGATGGTCGCCATGAACCCGCAGACCTACTCCCAGGACGTGGCATCCGTGGTCTCGGGCGGCTGGCTCCTCTACGACTCGACCATGCCGCGCGATTTCGGGCGGACCGACATCACCGTCCTGCCGATCCCGATCGCCGCCATCTGCGCCGAGCACTGGACCGACAGTCGCCAGCGGCAGCTGTTCAAGAACATCATGTACGTCGGGGCGCTGACCTCGCTGCTCGACCTCGAGCCTGCCGTCGTGGAGCAGGCCATTGCCGACCAGCTCAAGGGCAAGGCCAGGCTGGTGGACGCCAACGTGAAGGCGCTCACGCTCGGCCGGGAATTCGCCTCCAACAGCTTCCCCTGCCCTCTCCCGATCCGGGCCCAACGGGCCAACCGCACCGCCGGGCGCATCATGATGACCGGCAACGACGCCGCGGGCCTCGGCGCGGTCTACGCCGGTGCCACCGTGTGCGCCTGGTATCCGATCACCCCGTCCACCTCGCTCGCCGAGGCGTACGAGGGCTATGCCCGGAAGCTGCGAACCGATGCGGATGGCCGGCGGAACTTCGGCGTCGTCCAGGCGGAGGACGAGCTCGCGGCCATCGGCGTGGCGATCGGCGGCGGATGGAACGGCGCCCGCTCCTTCACCGCGACGTCCGGCCCGGGCATCTCGCTGATGAGCGAGTTCCTGGGGCTCGCCTACTACGCCGAAGTTCCGGTGGTGCTGTTCGACATCCAGCGGGGTGGGCCCTCGACCGGGATGCCGACCCGTACCCAGCAGTCCGACATCCTGTCCTGCGCCTACGCCTCCCACGGCGACACCAAGCATGTCCTGATCTTCCCCTCGACGCCGACCGAGTGCTTCTCCCTCGGCGCGGCGGCGTTCGACCTCGCCGACCGGCTTCAGACCCCGGTCATCGTGATGAGCGACCTGGATATCGGGATGAACGAGTGGGTCACTGACGAGCTCGCCTGGGACGACGCGAAGCCGCCCGACCGCGGGAAGGTCCTCACCGCCGAGGAGCTGGATCGGTTCAAGGAGCTGCGGGGCACCGACTGGGGCCGTTACCAGGACGTCGACGGCGACGGCATTCCCTACCGCACCCTGCCCGGCACCCATCCGACTCGGGGAGCCTACTTCACCCGCGGCACCTCGCATGACGAGATGGCGCGGTACACCGAGGACGGCGCGGTCCACGCCCGCGTGCTCGACCGCATCCGCCGCAAGTTCGCCACGGCGGCGGTACTGGTGCCGAAGCCCGAGATCACCATCCACGACGAGGCCGCGGGCACCGGCATCATCTGCTTCGGCTCGACCATCCACGCGGTGCGCGAGGCGCTCGCCCTGCTGGAGCGGGATGGGATCCGGGCCAATGTCCTCCGCATCCGCGCCTTCCCCTTCTCGGACGACATCGTGCGCTTCGTCCAGCGGCACGACCACGTCATCGTCGTGGAGCAGAACCGCGATGCGCAGATGCGGCACCTGCTCATCGCCGAGCTGGGACTCGCGGGAGGGAAGCTCACCCCCGCGCTCGACTACGACGGGCTGCCGACCACTGCCGCCTTCGTCCGTGATGCGGTGCTCAAGGTCGTGCGTCCCGAGTCCGCGGTGTCGATCGAATGAGCCACATCAGGAAGCCACCGGTTCACCACCCCGCGCTGGCGAAGAACGCGCTGGGCCTCACCCATCGCGACTACGAGGCGTCGATGTCGACCCTCTGCGCCGGGTGCGGGCACGATTCCATCACCGGCGCGATCATCGAGGCCTGCTGGCGGCTCGACCTGCCGGCCCACCGGGTGGCCAAGCTCTCCGGGATCGGCTGCTCCTCGAAGACCCCGACCTACTTCCTCGGCCGGAGCCACGGCTTCAACTCGGTGCACGGCCGGATGCCGTCGATCACCACCGGGGCGAACCTGGCCAACCGCGACCTGATCTATATCGGCATTTCCGGTGACGGCGACACCGCGTCCATCGGCCTGGGCCAGTTCTGCCACGCCGTCCGCCGCAAGCTCAACATGACGTATGTGGTGATGAACAACGGGTGTTACGGACTGACCAAGGGGCAGTTCTCCGCCACCAACGACAAGACCAGCCCGTCCAAGAAGGGGGAGCCCAACCCCTTCGACGCCATCGACCTCTGCCAGATGGCCATTGGATTGGGTGCGGGATTCGTTGCGCGCTCGTTCTCCGGCGACCGGGAGCAGCTCGTGCCGCTGGTGATGGCCGGGCTCCGCTACAAGGGCTTCGCCCTGCTCGACATCATCAGCCCCTGCGTCACCTTCAACAACCATCCCACGTCCACCAAGAGCTACGATTGGGTCCGCGCC
Organism: Gemmatimonadales bacterium; assembly: GCA_050733295.1. Taxonomy (GTDB): domain Bacteria; phylum Gemmatimonadota; class Gemmatimonadetes; order Gemmatimonadales; family GWC2-71-9; genus JAICEH01. Next base: position 1,196 of record JBOHSQ010000144.1, on the reverse strand, counting down.
CACAATGCGGCCATGGATCGCCTGGACTTCGTGCCTCTGAAGCGGGAGATCACGGTCGAGTTTGGTGAGGGGACGGCCGTCGACGTGGAAATGCACGACGGCTCACTGGTGCGGCTCTTCAAGGTGGATGGCAGCCACGATCCGCGGAGCGCGGACGAAGCCATCACCACCATCCGCCGGAAGGCTGCGGAGGGAGAAGTTGCGACCGGCCTGCTCTACATGAATGAGGAGGAGCAGGATCTCCACGACGTACTGAACACCAGCGCACGCCCGCTCAACGCCATCCCCGACCCCGAGCTCTGCCCCGGCTCGAAGGCCCTCGCCGCGATCAACGCCTCGCTGCGCTAGCGCCCGGCGTCGTCTCCGCCGTAGCCTGGTCCCCGTTTTCCACGTCCGGCACCACCGTCCAGGTGGAGTCGGGATTGTACCGCTCCATCCGCTGGAATTCCTCGAGGGTCTGCTCGCCCAGGTCCTTCTGGTACACGATCCCGTCGTGGCTCACGATGAAGGTCTGGACCCCCGTCACCTCGTACTCCGCGGGACCGGCCACGAGGGCGAAGCCGCCGATCATCGCGCTGTCCACCACGAAGTCCAACTCGCCCAGTGGCGCCGTCGAACCCTGGCCCTTGAGGATCTTGAAGTAGTAGCCGTGGAACGGCTCGTAGCGCTCCCGGTAGCCCTCCGCGATGAGCCGCGCGATCCCTTCGCCCACCGGCCCCTGCCAGCTGCTGTCGGCGGCCTGCCAGGCCAGTCCATCCTGCTTGCCCGGCGTGCTGATGACGCGCTGGGCGTACTGGTTCACGAGGGCGCCGTCGTGCTTGGTGAGGGCGTACTCCTTCTGGGCCTCCACGTAGCCGCGGGCCACTTCGATGGCGTCGAGCTCGTTGCGGCCGATCCGTCGGTAGAGCACCTCCAGCCGTCCCGCCTCGGTATCGAAGACCCACCCGCTGTCGCCCTTGACGATCGGCATCGGCACCGGCCAGTCCGTCACCCCGACCGAGAGCACGGCCCTGGTCCCGGCCGAGTCGAACTCGAGCCGCTGCTGCGCCCGCGCCTCCGCCGCGAAGGCAGCGGCGGTGTTTCGGTCGCTCACCCGATCTTCGGTTTCAACCAGCGCGGCGCCTTCCGAGCCCAGGATCGCCTTGAGCTCGCCCACGTCGTACGCCTCCGCGGCCGCCACCAGCGCGGCCGCCGGC
>JBOHSQ010000143.1:0-7193 GCA_050733295.1 Gemmatimonadales bacterium | reverse complement strand
GGCGTGCGCGTGGCGTGGGACGAGGACGTCGTCGGCCTGGAGCGGGAAGGGGACCGCGTCACTGGCGTCGTGACTGCCACTGGCCGTGTGGCCGCGGGCGCGGTCGTGAATGCGGCGGGGCCGTGGGCCGCGCAGGTGGCGCGCCTCGCCGGGGTCGACCTGCCGGTGCGGCCGATCCGTCGGCAGGTGGGTGCTACCGTGCTCACCGACGCGCTTCCCGCCTCGATGCCGATGACCGCGTACGTCGAGGACGGCTTCCACACCCGGGTGCGCGACGGGCGCATCCTCTGGCTCTGGCCTCACGAGGTCGGCGTGGAGGAGTCGTTCGACACCGCCTTCCACCTGCCCTGGCTGGAGAAGGTGCTGACGCTGGCGCGGGAGCGGATGCCGGGGCCGGCGCGCGTCCCGATCGAATTGTCGGCCTGCCACGCCGGGCTCTACGAGATGTCGCCCGACAAGACCGCCATCCTCGGCCCTGCCCCCGGGGCCGGGAACTTCTACCTGATCAACGGGTCGTCAGGGCACGGTGTCATGCATTCGCCGGCCCTGGGTCAGCTGCTCGCTGAGGTCATCCTCGACGGCCGCGCGACGTCGCTGGACATCCACGCCCTCCGGCCGGAACGGTTTGCCGAAGGCCAGCCCAACGTGGGCACGGGCCTCCTATAGGCAGTCCCGTTCACCGCTTACGTCTCACGTTCTCACCTCCTACCGGGCCGCCCCATGCCTCGCACCCTTGCACTCCTGCTCCTCCTCGCTCCGGCCCCGCTCCTCGCCCAGGCCGCCGCCCCCGACACGGCGGGCGTCCGCGCCGCCGTCGAGCACTATCTGCAGGGCCACGCCACCGGCGATGGCCGCCACTTCCAGATCGTCTTCCATCCGGTGTCGATGCTCTTCTTCACCGACAACGGCCAGTTCCGGAGCCGCACCGGCGTCGAATACGTCGCAGGAGCGCCCGGCAAGCCGGCCGACGACGAGGCCCAGCGCAAGCGGCGGATCGTGTTCGTGGACGCCGACGGCGACGCGGGCGCGGCGAAGGTGGAGCTCGACTACCCGCAGGTCCGGTTCGTGGACTACTTCACCCTGCTCAAGATCGATGGGCAGTGGAAGATCATGAACAAGATCTTCTCCCGGCAGCCGAAGCAGTAGGCGCCGTGGACGACGACCTCGAGGCGATGACGCGCGCGCAGCTGATTGCCGAAGCCGGGGGGCTGCGCGCGGGAATCCGGGCGCACCGGGACAGCACCGGCCACGCCCTCTGCTGGCATCACCCGGCGCGCTGGGGCCTGCTCCCGGAGAAGACCGACCCGCTGCCGACGGTACCCACCTGGCCTGAGTTCCTGCGGGGCTGACTGCGGTACCGTCAGACACTGGACGAACAGCTGCCCGGGGCGCCCCGCTCCGACGAGCCGTATCGGCGCTGACGGCGAGACGTCCAGTCGGTGCGTCTCGCGGTCCAGGTTCATCCGCCGCACTCCCGCCCATGGTCCGCCCGTCCGCCCGTTCGCCCGCCGCCCGGCCCACGCCAACCATCCCGCCCCGACCGCCATCTCACACCCTGAAACCAAGGTGGTTCTACACCCGTAGAGTCATCACACGTTTTGTTCCACCGCGCAACGGAGCCCCGATGGTCCTCCCCATCTGCCGCCGAATCTTCAAGGCCGAACTCCTTCTGGCATTTGGGTTTGTGGCGTTCATCGCGGTTCCCGCCCGCGCCCAGGGCCAGACGGCCGAATCGGCCGTGATCCCCCCGCCAGCCCTCCCGTTCGCCGCCAACGTCAAGCCCAGCCTCCCGATCCGCCGGTCCGCCGGCCCGATTACGATCGACGGCGACTTGGGCGACGCGGGGTGGGTGGGGGTCGCCAAGGCCACGAACTGGGCCGAGCGCTTCCCCAAGGACAACGTGAAGCCCCCGGTCGAGACCGAGGCCTGGATCGCCTACGACGACACCCACCTCTACGTAGCGTTCATCGCGTACGACGATCCGTCCAGGCTCCGCGCCAACCTCCGCGACCGCGACCAGATCTACCAGGACGACTTCATCGGGTTCATGCTCGACACCTACGGCGACGGCGCCTGGGCTTACGAGCTGTACGTGAACCCGCGCGGGGTCCAGGGCGACCTCAAGATGACCGACGACGGGAACGAGGACGACGGGTTCGACGTCATCTGGAAATCGGCCGCCAAGGTCCTGGACGACCGCTGGCAGGTGGAGATCGCGTTCCCGTTCGAGTCGATGCGCTTCCCCAAGCGTGACGTCCAGAACTGGAAGGTGAACTTCTGGCGCACCCAGCCGCGCGAGGTGCGGCGCCAGATCACCTGGGCCCGCATCGACCGCAGCGACCCCTGCTTCATGTGCCAGTGGGGCACCATCGAGGGCATCGAGGGCGCGAGCCCCGGTGGCGCGCTCGAGATCCTCCCCGCGGTGGTGGGAAGCCGCACCGGCACCCTGGCGGATCCGGGCGATCCGACGTCGGAGTTCGACGACGGCAGCTTCAAGGGCGAGCTGGGCGTGGACCTCAAGTACAGCTTCGCCGGCGGGCTCACCGCCGAGGCGACGGCGAATCCCGACTTCAGCCAGATCGAGTCCGACGCGCCCCAGATCGACGTCAACACCACCTTCGCGCTGTTCTATCCCGAGCGCCGCCCCTTCTTCCAGGAGGGCAGCGAGCTCTTCAGCACCTACATCGACGCCGTCTATACCCGCCAGATCAACAACCCTTACGGCGCCGGCAAGCTGGTAGGGCGGAAGGGCCGGACCTCGGTGGCCTACCTGGGCGGCGTGGACGAGACCACCCCGATCCTGATCCCGTTCGAGGAGCGCTCGTTCGTGGGCACCACCGGCTCGAGCGTGTCCAACATCGGCCGCTTCCGGCAGACCTTGGGGCGGCAGTCGAACGCCGGGGCGCTGGTCACCGACCGGCGCTACGACGGGGGCGGCTACAACACCGTGGCGGGCTTCGACGGCGCCTGGCAGGTCAAGGGTCCCTACCGGCTCGAGGGCCAGCTCCTCGGCAGCTGGACCCGGGAGCCCAACGACACCACCGCCACCTCGGGGCTCGACGTCACCTTCGACGACGGCAAGCACACCGGCGCGTGGGACGGCGAGGCGTTCAACGGGCACTCGACCTACCTGAGCTTCGAGCGCGACTCGCGCACCTGGGACTTCAATCTCGACTACTGGGACGCGAGCCCTGCCTTCCGGGCCGACAACGGGTTCGAGTTCTCCAACTCCTACCGCCGCTTCACCGCGTTCACCGGGCTCGCGTTCTACCCGGCGAACGACTTCATCAGCGAGTTCCGGCCCAACCTCTACGGCGAGGTGCAGTACAACTGGGACGGCGAACACAAGGGCAGCTTTTTCGAGCCGAGCCTCGAGTTCAACCTGACGCGGCAGACCTTCCTTGACCTCGAGGTGAGTTGGGCCGAGGAGACGTTCAAGGGCGTCACCTTCGACAACATGTTCCGGCCCCAGCTCTACATGCAGACCCGGCCCAACCGCTGGCTCGACGTGTGGACGTTCCTGGCCTACGGCGACGGCATCTACCGCTCACCCGCCGTGCCGCTGCCCGGGACCTCGACCAACGTCGAGTTCGGGGGCACGCTCAAGCCGATGGGGCAGCTCACCATCGAGCCCAGCCTCGTGTACTCGAAGCTGACCGGGGAGGCGGACGAGACCTTCTTCTCGGGGTGGATCGGGCGGGCGCGTATCGGGGTCCAGTTCACCCGCGCGTTCTTCCTGCGGCTCATCGCCCAGTACGACGACTTCGACGACCGCTGGAGCGTGCAGCCCCTGCTGACCTACCGGGTGAACCCGTTCACCCTGTTCTACGCCGGCGCCTCGCAGGACTGGATGGGCGTGCCCGGCGAGGCCAGCTACAGCAAGTCGCAGCAGCAGTTCTTCGTGAAGTTCCAGTACCTGATCCGCCGCTAGACGCGAAACGGGAGGCGGGAACCCCGCCTCCCCCTCGGCCCGCCCGGCCTGCCCGTCCCGCCCGTCCCGCCCGTCCCGCCCGTCCCGTCCGCCTCTGCCCGGCTTGCCCGTCCGTCTCTCTCTTGCGGCCCCATGCCCCACCCCTAAACTAGTCTCCGCTGGGTCGGACCTTCCCCCATTCCGGAGGACACCGTGGGCATCTTGAGCTGGATACTGATGGGGTTGATCGCGGGGGCGCTGGGCAAGTGGATCATGCCGGGCAAGGACCCGGGCGGGGTGATCGTCACCATCCTGCTGGGTATCGGCGGCGCCATCCTCGGCGGCTGGATCGGGTCGATGCTCGGGCTAGGCACCACGAACGCGTTCGACCTCCGCACCCTGCTCTTCGCGATCGTCGGCGCCCTGCTGATCCTGTTCCTCTATCGGCAGTTCAAGAAAGCGTAAGATGTGAGACGTGAGACGTGAGACGTGGGTTCGACCGTCTCACGTCTCGCGTCTTCCGTCTCACGCCTTGAGCACGAACGTCACCTTCAGGATGACGCGGTACTCCTTGATCTTCCCGCCGTCGATCACGACCTTCTGTCCCTCGACCCAGGCTCCGGTCACCTGCTCCAGCGTGGACGTCGCGCGCTGGACGCCCTGGTTGATGGCGTCCTCGAAGCTCTTGGGCGAGGATGAGATGAGTTCAGTCACTTTGGCTACCGACACGGTTTCCTCCGGGGGTGGAGTCAGCCCCGGGAACGTGCCCCGCTCAACGCCTTGAGGTCAAGTCTGGGTCCGGAACCTCCGCCTCCCGTTTGCCAAGGCCCCGAACTCCACTCCCGGCCGCGACGCCCGCTGACCCCCCGCTCACCGCCTCCTCAGCGCCACGTCCTCGCTCTCGGGCCTCAACCCCAGCGACAGAGGCAGCAGCCGGCTCCGGAACCCCGGGTGCGACACCCGCACGTACTGGATCCGGCAGTCCTCCACCAGCTTCCGCGGGATCGTCAGCCGGTACTCGCCGCCGTTCCCCGAGAACGTCGAGTAGGGGTGCCCGATCACCTGCATATGCGCGCCCGCGAGCGGGCTGACGTTGTCCTCCGCCAGGACCCGCCCGCGCGCCGTGCTCATCGGCTCGGGCTCGCCCGGCCTGGGCTGCGGGAGCGGCGGCATCTCGCACTTCTCGAGCCCGGCAGGCGGTCCCGGCAGCGGGCCGGTCCATTCTTCCCGCTCCAAGTTCCCGGCGCCGCGGCGTCCCCTTCTCCCGAAGATCCGCCGCGCCTCCTCTTCCATGGTGGGCGCGCGCGCCAACTCCGCCGGCTCGGGCGAGGAGGGCGTGAGCGCCGGTTCCTCCGTGGCGCCCTGCTCCCCCTGCTCACCCTTCGACGCCAGCTCATCGACCACGTCGGGGAAGTCCTCGACGTCGATCGGCTTGCTGCGCTCCGCGGCCACCGGTGGCGGGATGAGCTGGGGCGGCTTCTTCTCCTCCTCGGGCGGCGGCTTCTCCGGCTCCGGCTCGGGTTCCGGCTGCCGCTCGTCGGGAGGGGTGAGCGGGATGAGCTGGACCTGCTCCCTCGGCTCGGCTTGCTGGAGCTGGGGCTCGTGGGAGCGGAGCTCGGGCAGGGGGATGAGGCCCACGGCCAGGGCGATCACCAGCGCGTGCAGTACCACGCTCGTGGCGAGTGCGCGCCAGTGCCGCTTGCCACGCACCGGCCCCAGGTCGAGCTGGAACTTCCGCGGGCTCGACGGTGGGGGAAGTCGCTTGGCGAGAATGGGGGTCAGTGGCATCGCGGGTCCCGGGCGGCGGGGACGGGAACCGGGCCGCGCGCCGACGGTGGATAATACGTAAACTCCGGCGGCTTCGTTGCTTGGCCGTCCCCAGTATTACCTTGGAGGGCCGTCTCACGTCTCACGTCTCACGTCTCACGGCTCACGGCTCACGGCTCACGGCTCACGGCTCACGTCTCACCTCTCACCTCTCACCTCTCACGTCCATGACCTTCGACGCCTACCGCTACCTGCACTTCCTCGGTCTCTTCCTGCTCTTCCTCGGACTCGGCGCCGTGTTCTTCCATGCCGCCACCGGAGGAGAGAAGCGGATTCCGGCCCGGCCCCTCGCCATGGTCACCCACGGGCTCGGGTCGGTCCTGGTCCTGGTCGGCGGCTTCGGGATGCTGGCTCGGCTCGGCGTCGCCGCCGGTGGTCTGCCGGGCTGGCTGCATCCCAAGCTCGCGGTCTGGCTGCTCCTCTCCGTGGCGGTCGCCCTTCCTTATAGGAGGCCGTCGCTCGCCAGGCCGGCCTTCGTGCTCCTGCCGGTCCTCGGAGCCATCGCCGCCTGGTTCGGGATCTTCCACGCCTGATGCCCCGGACGCCGGGACGGTCGCCATCCACCGGCTCACCTGGTGGCGAACCGCTGGAGGCTGCGAAGCCATCCCTCTCGCCTCTCACGTTTCACGGCTCTCGCCTCACGATCATCCGGGGCGACAATCTCCCGACACTCGCCGACTTCCCTCACGGCACCTTCCGCCTCGCCTACATCGATCCCCCCTTCAACACCGGCCGCCGCCAGGCGCGGCCCCGGCTCCGGACGGTACGCGACGACGCCAACGGCGACCGCACCGGGTTCAATGGCCAGCGCTTCCGGAGCATCGCCGTCGCGCGCCACGCCTGGGACGATCGCTGGGAGGACTACCTCGGCTTCCTCGCGCCGCGGCTCGAGGCGGTGCGCCGGGTGCTCGCAGGGGATGGATCGCTCTTCGTGCACCTCGACCAGCGCGAGGTCCACTACGTGAAGGTCCTGCTCGACGGGATCTTCGGCCGCGACTGCTTCCGCAACGAGATCGTTTGGGCCTACGACTACGGCGCGCGCCCCCGCCGTGCCTGGCCCGCCAAGCACGACACCATCCTCTGGTACTCGCGCGACCCGCGCCGCTGGGTGTTCGACGCGGAGGCGATGGACCGCGTGCCCTACCTCGCGCCCCGGCTCCAGACCGAGGCGCGCCGCGCCCGCGGCAAGACCCTCACCGACGTCTGGTGGCAGACCATCGTCCCCACCCGTTCGCGCGAGCGCACCGGCTACCCCACCCAGAAGCCGGTGGCCCTGCTCGAGCGCATCGTACGGGTGCACTCCGGGCCCGGCGACCTCCTGCTCGACTGCTTCGCCGGGAGCGGCAGCTTCGGTGAGGCGGCGCTCAGGCACGGGCGGCGCGCGGTCCTGGTGGACCGGAGTACCGCGGCCGTGCGGGTGATGTCGAAGCGCCTGGCCGGGTGGATCGGGGAAGGG
>JBOHSQ010000142.1:0-19957 GCA_050733295.1 Gemmatimonadales bacterium | reverse complement strand
GTGAGTCCCGCTTGACTGGGCCGAGGGGGAAGGACGATCTTCCCCCTCGCTCGCGGGCGTAATTCAGTTGGTAGAATGCCAGCTTCCCAAGCTGGACGTCGCCGGTTCGAGTCCGGTCGCCCGCTCTCGCGAACCCCGACGCTCTAGCTTCAGGGCCACCCCATCCGGGTGGCCCTGGTCGTTTGGGGGCAGGGAAGCGGTGACCGGTTGACAAACCACCCTTCACGCAACATATTTGTTGCGAGGAGGTCTCCATGGCCCAGCGCATCCATAGCCCCGAAAGCCTCGACACCCTGGCCCGGGAGCTCGAGGTGGCGAGCGGCACGAGCATCTTCGGCACCCAGGCCGGGCTCGCGGAGTTCCTCAATGTCCACCGCAGCCAGATAAGCCGGGTAGCCCGAGGGGCCCAGGCCCTCCGGGAGGAGCAGGCGTGGCGGCTGACGGCCCTCACGGCCGTCTGTGCCGCGCTTCGGCACGTGCTGGACCCCGAGGCCGTCCCGGCCTGGCTCCGGGGCGCCAACGGGCACCTGGGAGGCCGGCGGCCTATCGACCTGCTCCGGGACGGCCGCCTGGCTGAGGTCATGGACGCGGTCGAGGCGGAGCGGGCCGGAGTGGTGGCCTAGGCGGCCGGTGCCCGTGCTCTGGCGGTGCTTCCCCTGGGACACGGGTGCCGCCGCCCAGGGATCCGCATACAGCCCGAGCCATGTGGCGGCCGGCCAGCGCGCCGGCCGCTTCGACCTCAGGGATTCTCCGTCGGTGCTCTACCTCGGAGAGGATCCTGCCCACGTGGTGGCCGAGGCGCTCCAGGCCTTCCGGAATACGTCGTTCGTCCCCGCCATGTTGCGGCGCCATGGCCATCCGCTCGCACTGGTGGAGGTGACCGTACCGGACGAGGAGGCTGCCCGGATCGCCGACCTCTGCGATCCCGCAGCTCTGGTCCGGCACGACATCGCCCCCGACCGCACTGCACATCACGATCGCCAGATCACCCAGGCGATCGCGCGGCGGCTCCACGAGTCCGGGTCATCGGGCCTCCGCTGGTGGAGCACGATCACGGGAGCGTGGCATGTCTGGGTCGTCTTCCTGGACCGGATCCCGGCCGAGGCGGTGGGGTGGGCGGTGCCGCAGGGACTGGCGGCGGACAGTGAGCTGGTCCTGGAGGCGCGGAAGGTCCTCGGCATCACCTCGGGCGGGGCATCGGTGACCGGGCGAAACCTTCCGGCGACGTAACCGGTATAGTAGCTTATAGCGGTTACCCCGACCGGAGGCTCCATGATCGCACGAACCTGGCGCGGGTTCACCAGCGCCGCCGATGCCGAGGCCTACGCCGCATACGTTCGCCGCGCCGGCATCCCACCCTACCTTGCCACCCCGGGCAACCGGGGCGCCTTCATCCTTCGCCGCATGCTGGATGGCGAGGCCGAGTTCCTGGTGCTGAGCCTCTGGGATTCGATGGACGCGGTGCGCGCGTTTGCCGGACCCGTGCCCGAGCGCGCCGTCTTCTATCCAGAGGACGCGCGCTACCTGACCCGGTTCGACCAGCACGTCGACCACTTCGAGGTGGTGGAACAGGCGGGGGCGCCGGTGGCAGCAGCCGGGTAGGGAGGGCACGGTAGGCGGGCGAGGACCGAGTCTGTAGCTTCCCGGCGAACCCCCCTCAAGGAGATTCGCCGTGGCCACGCCTCCCGACGAACTGGCCCGCCGCGTGCTTGGCAAGGAGTGGGATCGGCTGCCCGAGGGCGAGCGCCACCACATCCTCGAGTTGATCCCCCGGCTCTCGACGGTGCAGGGCGTCGACGAGGAATTCAACGGCCGCACCGCCGGCGCCCGCGCGGCAGACCGGATTGCGACTTTCGGCGGGTCGTGGACGTTCGTGTTGATCTTCCTGGTCGTGATCGCGGTCTGGGCGATCGTCAACACCGTGGTGCTGCGGCCGACCGCGAAAGCGTTCGACCCCTACCCGTTCGTCTTCCTCAACCTGATGCTTTCGACCCTCGCCGCGCTGCAGGCGCCGATCATCCTCATGGCGCAGAACCGACAGGCCGCGCGCGACCGACTCGCCGCGGCACGCGACTACGAAGTGAACCTCCGCGCCGAGCTCTCAGTCCGTCGGCTGCACCAGAAGCTCGACCACCTCAGGGACGAGCCGCTCGCCGAACTGGTGTCGAGGCATCGGGAGCACCGGGCGCTTCCCGTGAAGGATGCCGATGGCCCGGAACGTACTCCGGAGTCATGAAACGGATTGCATGGCAAGGTTCGGCTGGCCGAGCGGTCAGGAAAAGCGGGTTGCGATGTTGGGTGATACATGTCACGTTGTGGGAGTTGCACCATCTGCACCATGTCCCCGACATCCGATGGAGACGTGCCGTGCCGGAGCCCCTTCGCACCGCCGCCGATCTTGTGGGTGATCCCACGCCGCTGGTCCGCGCCTTCTTCGCGGCGCTCCGGCGCCTTCCGCTCAAGACCTGGATGGCCGTTGCCTCGCTCACCTGGCGAGTGCCGGAAACGCCGTTCAGCGAGGGTCCGGAGTACCGGCTCTCGCGCCGTCGGCTCCGCAAGGTGCTCGATGGGATGCCGTGGATCGCTGGATGGGTTCGCGGGCAGGTCCACGACGTGGTCGAAGTGGCCACCGCCTTCATCCCGGGTACTGCCCCCAGGCCGCTGGGCAGGGTCGCGCTCGTTGCCGCGCTCGCCCTGGTGGCCAGGCCATACCTGTCCGACACCGACTTCGCCCGGCTCTACGAGCCCTTCGCCAGCCTCATCCCCCCGGACGAGCTCATGCGGAGCCTCTGAACGCCGAATCCTGAGAGGCCCCCCGGCCCCGGGTCGCGCGATGCGATCCGGGGCCGGTGTCGTTCCGGCGCGCAGCCTCCCTTCCTGATCCCCCTAAACCCAGCCATATTTGCGTGTTACAGCTTCACGGCTCAACCAGATGATCAAGGTCACCAAGGTCCATCCTGACTACCTCGGCGCGGAGCTGGGACTTCGTCCCGGCACCGAGCTGCTGTCGGTCGGGAGGAGGGAGCTGGAAGACTTCCTGGACTGGGAGTTCCTCACCGCGGACGACGAGTTTGAGCTTCATGTGCGGCATCCGGGTGGCGAGGAGGTCGTCTACGAGGTCGAGCGCGACGCGGAGACGCCGCTTGGTGTGGATGTCGAGCCGCCCCGCATCCGCCGGTGCGCCAACCGCTGCGATTTCTGTTTCGTGGATGGGCTGCCGGAGGGCCTGCGCGAGGTCCTCTACATCAGGGACGACGACTATCGGCTCTCCTTCCGCTACGGCAACTTCGCCACGCTTACCAACCTCAAGCCTCACGACGTCGAGCGGATCATCGAGTACCGCCTGTCGCCGCTGTACGTCTCGGTGCACGCGAGCGATCCGGTGGTCCGCCGCTGGCTGCTGCGCAATCCCTCCGCGCCCGAGATCCTGCCGCAGCTCCGCCACTTCGGTGCCCATGGCATCGAGTTTCACACCCAGGTGGTGATGTCCCCCGGGGTGAATGACGGAGCAGTACTGGAGCAGACCCTGGCCGACCTGTGGGCCTTCGGGCCGCAGTTGCTCAGTGTGTCGGTGGTGCCGGTCGGGCTCACCGAGTACAGCAAGCACCACCTGGTCCGGGAGCCGACCGACGTGGAGTGCCGTGAGGCGGTCGCGGTGGTGGAGGCGCACGCCGCACGGGCGCGAGCGGAGCGAGGGATCACCTGGGCGCACGGCGCCGACGAGCTGTACCTGCGGGCCGGGCTCGAGCTGCCCCCCGAGGCGTGGTACGACGACTTCGAGCAGGTGGAGAACGGGGTGGGTAGCGTGCGCTGGCTCCAGCGCCAGATCCGCGGTCATTCTGCGCCGCTCACAGGCTGGGCCGGCCGGCGGATCGGGGTGCTGACCGGCACGTCGATGGGGCCGCTCATGCCCCAGGTGCTCGCCCCGCTCGCCCAGGCCACGGGCGCGCACTTCGACCTGATCGAACTGGAGAATCCGTTGTTCGGACCGATGGTGACCACCGCGGGCCTGTTGCCCGGGAGCGCCTTCCTGGCCGCGCTCGAGGGCCGGTCCGACCTCGATCTCGCGCTGCTCCCGGCCGAGTCGGTGAACGACGACCTGCTCTTCATGGACTCGATGGACGCGCACGACCTCGCGAGGCAGGTCCCGATGCCGGTGCGATTCTCGGGCAGCTTCGTGGATGCGCTCGAGGAGCCGGTCGCCGCATGAAGAAGCCGACCGTCGCCATCGTCGGGCGCCCCAACGTGGGCAAGTCCACGCTGTTCAACCGGATCATAGGCGGGCGACGGGCGATCGTGTCCGAGCGCCCCGGCACCACGCGCGACCGGCACTTCGCTGACGCCGAGTGGAACGGGCGCGCGTTCTGGCTGGTGGACACCGGCGGCCTGGTGCCCGATTCCCGCGACTCGCTGGACCGCGAGATCCGACGCCAGGTCGAGATCGCGGTGGGCCAGGCCGACGTGGTCCTCCTGCTGGTGGACGGGCGCGAAGGAGTGCACCCGGCCGACCGCGACATCGCCGACCGGCTGCGGAAGAGCGGGCGGCCCGTTGTCCTGGCTGTGAACAAGCTGGACGACGTGCCCGCATCGCAGGCGCACCACCAGTTCTGGGAGCTGGGATTGGGCGAGCCGCGCGCGGTTTCGGCGGCGGTGGGGAAGGCGAGCGGCGACCTGCTCGACGCCGTGGTCGAACGCCTGCCGCCGCGCACCGCCGCGGAGGGCGAGGAAGCGGTGGCGGTGGCCGTGGTGGGGCGGCCCAACGTGGGCAAGTCGTCGCTGGTCAATCGCCTGCTGGGCGAGGACCGCCACGTGGTGAGCGAATCGGCCGGCACCACACGGGACGCCATCGACTCCCCGATGCGCCACCATGGCCGCTCCCTGACCTTCATCGACACGGCCGGGCTCCGGAAGCGGGCCAAGGTGGACGACGAGGTCGAGTTCTACTCCACGCTCCGGACCCAGCGCGCCATCGAGCGGGCGGACGTCTGCGTGCTGGTGGTGGACGCCGCGGTGGGCGTGCACGTGCAGGACCTCCGCATCGCCAATGAGGCGTGGGAGCGTGGCGCCGCGCTCATCGTCGTCGTGAACAAGTGGGACCTGATCGAGGAGAAGGACGCCGGCACCGCGAAGCGGGGCCAGGACGCGGTGGTCGATCGGGCGCCGTTCCTGAAGGAGGTGCCGTTCCTCTACGTGTCCGCGCTCTCGGGCCAGCGGGTGCGGCAGCTCCTCGACCTGATCCTCGAGATCGCCGACGCGCGGCAGCAGCGGGTGGGGACCTCGGAGGTGAATCGGGTCCTCGAAGCGCTGGTCGACCGGAACATGCCGCCACAGGCTCCCGGCGAAGCGGTCAAGCTGCTCTACGCGACGCAGGTGGCGACGGCGCCCCCGGCGTTCGCCGTGTTCTGCAACCGGCCAGAATCGGTCCCGGAAGCGTACCAGCGCTACCTGGTCCACGGGTTCAGGCAGGCGTGGGGGTTCAAGGGTTCGCCGATCCGGCTCAAGCTCCGCCGCCGCAGCGGCAAGTCGGCGCGGTCCTGATGCTGCCGCTGCCGCTCGCGCTGGTGCTTTCCTACCTGCTGGGCGCCATCCCGACCAGCCTGGTGGCGGCGCGGATGCTCAAGGGCGTCGACCTCCGGACCGTCGGCAGCGGCAATCTCGGGGCGACGAACCTCTACCGCCTGGCCGGGTGGAAGGCGGCCTTGCCCGTGGCGTTGTTCGACATCGCGAAGGGATTCATCCCCGCGACGCTGCTCGCGGCTGCGGTCGGACATGGGGGGCGCGATCCGCGCATCGCCCTCGCGTGCGGTGCTGCCGCGGTCCTCGGACACGTCTTCTCGGTGTTCGCGCGATTCAGGGGCGGGAAGGGGGTTGCCACCGCGGCGGGGGCCGTCCTCGGCCTCGCTCCCTGGGCCATCCTCGCCGCCGCGGGTGTCTGGGCGCTCGTGACCTTCGCCACCGGGTATGTGTCGCTGGGCTCGATCACCGCGGCGGCCTCGCTGCCGGTCGGGGTGTGGCTGCTGCAGCCGGAGCAGCGCGGGCTGGTCGGGCTGTATGCCGCGCTCGGCGCCGTGATCATCTGGCTTCACCGCGCCAACATCGGGCGCCTGGTCGCCGGCACGGAGCACCGGTTCGGACGGGGGTCGCGGTGAGCAGCGTGGCCGTGCTCGGAGCAGGGAGCTGGGGAACGGCGCTGGCACGGCACCTGGCGGGGAAGGGCGAGTCGGTGCGGCTGTGGGCGTACGAGACGGAGGTGGTCGAGGCGATCAACGGGCAGCGGGAGAATCCCGTGTTCCTGCCGGGCTTTCCGCTTCCGGCGTCGCTCGAAGCCTTCGCAGATGCGGCGGAGGCGGTCCGCGATGCGGCGGTGGTCCTCGCCGCCAGCCCAAGCCACGTGAACCGGAGGGTTCTCTCCCCACTTGCCGGGGCGGTGCGGCCCGACGCGCTGGTGGTGAGCGCCACAAAGGGCATCGAGCAGGGGACGCTCGCGCTCATGCACGAGGTCATAGCCGAATGCCTTCCGGGACGCCCGATCGCCGTGCTGTCCGGCCCGAGCTTCGCGAAGGAGGTGGCCCAGGGCCAGCCGACCGCCGTCGTCGCCGCCTCCGTGGACGTCGCGGCCGCCGCGCGGACGCAGGCGCTGTTCGCCGATCGCCGCTTCCGGGTCTACTCCCACCACGACGTGACCGGCGTCGAGCTCGGGGCGGCCCTCAAGAATGTGATCGCGATCGCGGCGGGCATGCTGGAGGGCCTGGGGCTGGGCCACAACCCGCGTGCGGCCCTCATCACCCGGGGCCTGGCGGAGACCACGCGCCTGGGGGTGGCGATGGGCGCGGACCCGCTCACCTTCGCCGGCCTGGCAGGCATGGGGGACCTGATCCTCACCTGTACCGGGGCCCTGAGCCGGAACCGGTCGCTGGGCGAGTTCATTGGGAAGGGAGGGACCGCCGCCGACTGGGCCCGGGAACAGCGCATGGTGGCCGAGGGCGCGAACACCGCCGACGCCGCGGTGCGGCTGGCCGAACGGCATGGGGTGGAATTGCCGATCTGCGCCCAGGTGGCGGCCATCCTGCGCGGTGAGCGGCGGCCCGAGCAGGCGGTGACCGAGCTGATGGAACGAGACCTGAGGCCGGAGCAGTGGCGATGACCGAGCAGCGTCCGATCCAGGAGTTCTACTCGATCGGGGAGGTGTGCGCCCTCACCGATCTCAAGCCGCACGTGCTGCGATACTGGGAGAGCCAGTTCCGGTTCCTCAACCCGGCCAAGAACCGGTCCGGGAACCGAGTCTACAAGAGCCGGGAAGTCGAGCTGATCATGCTGGTGAAGCACCTGCTGTACACCGAGAAGTACACGATCGAGGGCGCGCGGCAGAAGCTCGACCAATACAAGCGCTCCGGGGAGCTCAAGGCCCAGGCCCACCGCGCCATGGCGGTGGAGACGGCCCGTGACCTCGGCAGCGAAATGGAGCAGCTGCTGGCGATCCTGGACGGCGAACACCCGGCGGGCGAGGTGCGCGCCCGCAGCGCCGGGGGCGGAGCCTAGGTGCGCTTCCTGCTGACCAACGACGACGGCATCCTGGCCCCCGGCATTGGCCTGCTGGGCGAGGCATGCCAGGACGTGGGCCGGTGCACGGTGGTGGCGCCCGACCGGGAGCAGAGCGGGACCAGCCACTCGCTGACGCTGCACCGGCCGCTCCGGCCGGCGCAGCGGCCCGACGGCGCTTTCCAGGTGGACGGCACGCCGACCGATTGCGTGCTGTTGGCGCTCGGGGTGCTGATGGATGCGAAGCCGGACTTCGTGCTCTCGGGCGTGAACCACGGCCCGAACATGGGCGAGGACGTCCTGTACTCCGGCACCGTGTCGGCGGCCATGGAGGCGGTGACCCTCGGCGTCCCAGGCGTGGCCATCAGCTTCGCCGGCCATGATCCGGAACTCATGAAGTCCTACCGGCAGAGCCTCACCGCGCTGATCCGCCAGATCACCGCCACCGACTTCCCGGCGCAGATGATCCTCAACGTGAACCTGCCCAATCTCCCGGCCACGGAGGTGAAGGGCGTGCGGGTGACCCGGCTGGGGAGCCGCTACTTCTCCAATTCCCTGACCCGGATGAGCGACCCGTGGGGGCGGGAGATCTACTGGATCGGGGGCGGGACGATCACCTGGACCGGTGGGGAAGACTCCGACCACGCCGCCGTGGCGGAGGGATACATCTCGGTCACGCCGCTCCACATGGACCTCACCAACCATCGGCTGCTCGAGACCGTGAGCGGATGGCAACTGGGGGCCTGACCGCCGACGGGTACGGCGGCTACCGGGCGCAGCTGGTCGAGACGCTGCGGGCGAAGGGGATCCGGGACCTGGCCGTGCTCAAGGCGGTGGCGGAAACGCCTCGCCACCTGTTCGTGCCGGAAAGTGTCCGACACCGGTCCTACGAGGATTCCGCCCTGCCGATCGGGGGCGGCCAGACCATCTCCCAGCCGTTCGTCCAGGCCCGCTATCTCGAGGTGCTCGAGCTCAAGGGCCCAGAGAAGGCCCTCGAAATCGGCACCGGGAGCGGCTACCAGACAGCCCTCCTGTCCCGTCTTGCGGAGACCGTATTCAGCGTGGAGCGCCTGCCGGCCCTGGCGCAGAAGGCCCGGGAGATCCTCCGGATGACGGGGTGCCGCAACGTGACGGTCCTGGTCGGCGACGGGACCCTAGGCTGGCGCGCCTTCGCCCCGTACGACGCAATCCTCGTGGCTGCGGCCTCGCCCGACGTTCCCGCCCCCCTTATCGACCAGCTTTCGCCCGGAGGCCGCCTGGTCATCCCGATCGGGGACCGCGACCAGCAGGTCCTGACGCTCATCCGGAGGACGGAGAAGGGGGTGGAGCGGCGCTCGCTGGGAGACGTGCGGTTCGTCCCCCTGATTGGCGAGTTCGGGTTCCGGGAGTAGGGGATGCCCACCTGGCGGTTCGTGGTCGAGGGGATGGTGCAGGGGGTGGGCTTCCGGTACTTCGTGCGGCGGAGGGCCCTCGAGCTGGGCCTCGCGGGCAGCGTCCGAAACCTCCCGGATGGCAGGGTGGAGGTCCTTGCCTCTGGAGAACGCGAGCCGACGGATCATCTCGAGGCCGCGCTCTGGCGGGGGCCTTCGATGGCTCGGGTAACAAACGTTTCCAGATTCGAGATTAAAGATGATATCGGTTTCAGAAGTGGTTTTGCCATTGATGGTTAGCACCTTTTCATAGATTGATTGCGCAAGATTGTCCAATGTTGTGTGAACTGTGGACAAGCTGGAGTGTGGAAAGCCCAGTGGCGTTCTCAGATGAGAAACGGGGCAGGTGAGCTGGTCCAGGAACCCTTCCGACCCGGAAGCAGCCGGATGGGCCGCTGGCGCGTTAGATTGCCGGGGTTCGCCCCCGTAGCTCAGAGGATAGAGCAGCGGTTTCCTAAACCGTTGGCCGCAGGTTCGAGTCCTGCCGGGGGCATTGCAGGTCCGCAGTCGAAGTCCCGCCCAGCCATACTCGGAGGACCTCCCGTGTTCCGCTACCTCGCTCCCGCAGCCGCTGTCGCGGCCCTGTCAATGGGTGCCGCTCCGGCCCCGGCGCAGACGCCTTTCGAGGGCGTGATCACGTTCCGGATGACCGAGCCCAACGGCAAGCAGACCGAGGTCATCCAGACCACCAAGGGCCGGAAGTTCCGGCTCGACGGCATCGGTGAATCGAAGCGCGGCCCGGGGGTCGCCATGATCGTGGACGCCGACGCCGATCGCATGGTCATGCTGATGCCGGCCGACAAGCGGGCGATGGTCATGACCAAGGCCGACATGGAGCAGATGGCCGAGATGGCCAAGGGAATGGGGGTGGATGCAGAGGTCGAGACGGGGGGCAAGCCGGAACTTGACTTCGCCAGGACCGGCCGGACCGAAACGGTCGCCGGCGTCCGGTGCGAGGTCTGGGCAGGCGCCTTCGCCGACAAGGACAAGCGGCGCGAAGGCGAGGTCTGCCTGGCCGACGGAGTGGGCTTCGCCCTGCTCGACGCGATGGCATCCAACCCGATGCTGGGCAGGGGCGTGTCGAACGAGCTGGCCCGTTACCACCGGCTCGTCGGGCCCAACAAGGGCATCCTCAAGGTCACCGCATTGGAGAACGGGACCCGCAAGGTCCAGCTCGAGGCCACCCGCATCGAGCGGAAGGCGGTAGACAACGCGACTTTCGCGACCCCCGAGGGGTACACCGAAGTGAACATGGGGCAGATGATGCAGGGCATGATGAAGGGCCAGCAGGGCGGGAAACCGTAACCCCA
This sequence comes from Gemmatimonadales bacterium, assembly GCA_050733295.1. GTDB lineage: Bacteria > Gemmatimonadota > Gemmatimonadetes > Gemmatimonadales > GWC2-71-9 > JAICEH01. The sequence goes on along the minus strand of JBOHSQ010000142.1, from coordinate 9,678 downwards.
GGGTCGAGCATCCGCCTGGAGGCTCACTGCCGGGTCCCACTCGCTTCGTCGCGCCGCTGCTCGTGGCGCTCCTCCTCCCGGCTGCCGCCGGGGCGCAGCTTGCCTTTGGCGTGAAGGCGGGACTCACCTTCGCTGACCTGTCGGACGTCGATGCCGATTCCCGCACCGGATGGGCCGCCGGCGTGGCACTCCGCCTGGCGCCCTCGGCCCTGCTGTCGATCCAGCCCGGGGTGATGTACGTGGCCAAGGGGGCTGAGGACATCGAGCTCGGCAACATCGACGTCCCGGTGCTGCTCAAGTTCGACCTGCCACTCGAGGCCCTGAACCTGTTTGCCACGGCGGGGCCCTACGCGTCGTTCAACGTGTCGTGCGATATCCCGGCGGTGAGCCCCGGGGTGGATCCCCGCGACGACATCGAGGAAACCGACTTCGGCGGGGTCCAGGGCGGGGGCGTGCGGCTCGGCAGTGTGCGCGGCGTGCGTGGCCTGAATTTCGAGGCACCGTACCAGTTCGGCGTGACCGACATCTCCCCCGAGGGCGTGGACGTCGACCCCAAGAACAAGCCCTGGTTCCTGCTCGCCGGGCTCGACTTCTAGCCAGTCACCTGGCGCGATCGGCACCGGGTGGGGCAGGGCCGGCAGCCGCAAGGCGCCGGCCCCGCGCTTGTTCGGGAACGCACATCCGGCGATAATTCAAGGTTATGGCACGCAAACCCACGTTCACGAAGGCGAACCAGATGGCGAAGGCGGAATCGGCTGCGGCGCCCTCACCGGCGATCGCGGGCCGCGGAGTCGAGAGCGGGCATTCACTGGCGGAGTGGGCCGAGCGGAACCGCAAGCTGCTGATGATCATCGGCGGGGTCCTGATCGTGGCCGCGCTCGGGGCGTGGCTCCTGACCACCACCGCGAGGCGCAAGGAGGCCTTTGCCGGCCAGCAGTTGTCGCAGGCCCGGGCCATCGCCGAGACCGGCGACCTGCCGCGCGCGGCAGCGGAGTTCCAGCGAATCTCGGAGTCCTTCCGGGGCACCGACGCGGGGCAATTCGCCGTGATCGGCCTCAACCAGGTGCGGATGATCAGCGGACAGACCGAGCTCGCGGTCATCGGCCTCCGCGAATTCCTTGCGACCGGCCCGGAGCCGCGGTTCAGCGCCTCGGCCCAGGCACTGCTCGGCGCCGCGCTCGAGAACACCGGCAAGCCGCAGGAGGCCGCCGCCGCGTATCAGGCCGCCTCGGATGCGGCCGACACCCCGTACCTGAAGGCCGACTTCCTCCTGCAGGTCGGGCGGGCCTGGGGGACGGCGGGTGACACGGCCAAGTCGATGGCCGCCTACCAGCAGATCCTGGACGAGTTCGGCGAGATGCCGGCGGTCACCGAGGCGAAGGTTCGACTGGCCGAGCTGGCTGCAGCGGGCACGGGAGCGTAGCAGGGAGCACTTCCAGGTTGCCGCAGGGCGAAGGTCAGGATGCCGGGATAGGCGCTATCGCGGTGCCACCATCCCGGCTCCTTGGTACAGTATGATGTCGTATAAGATATGTTATGTTAAGTAAAGGGGCGTGAGTGTGTGGAAATCACTTCCCGTCCATGGGTCTCGCCCGCTTCCCCTGACCTATCGGGCGCTCGTAGCAGCCGGCTGACGGTCGATCAGCGACCCCAGCACCGGCCGGCCAGCCCTCCCACCAAGGAGCCGCCGAAGCGGTTCGAGGTCGTCATCCCGATGGCCGCCGAACACAGCCGGCCCACAGGGGATGTCTCCCCCTGTCCCGGTCACCGCAGAACGCCCCCGCCGCCCCGCCTCCCCTTGGAGCGCCCGTCGAAGACCTGAAGGCGGGTTGAATTCGGAGCCGATGCACTACCGGCATCGACACATGGAAGGCTCGGCGGCCGGTTCCGGTTTCGGAATGAACGACCCGGCGAACGCACCCACGGCCAAGCCGATGGCTCCGCCGATCAAGCCGTCGAGCGCGCTGTGATGAATGCACCGCTGGTTCGCGAAGCCTCCCTCGCAAGCCAGCGCGCCGGTTAAGAACCCGATCGATGCGAACGCCAGACCGAACGCCATGCCGGCGCCAAGCCACTGGGTTCCGCGGGAGGAGTCCGCCGTTGCCATCGGGAGCAGTCAGGACGTGCCGGACGCTGACGCGCGCGGGTGAACGAGCAGGGGGACGGCGTGAGGCACGGGCCCCAGGACGCCACGAGCCTGAGCCGAGATGACGGGGGTCAGGGGAGCCGCTACCAGGCAGCCCGCCAGGACCAGCAATGTCGGCCGGGCTGTCCCACCAATCCTGAGGCCGGACGTCCCGGCCCTACCCATCACCCCGACCGTACTCCGCAGTCCCGGCCTCCATCCATTCGCCCCGGTAGACCAGCCGGCCTTCGCCACTCAACCAGACGTCGGTGACCTCGGCCTGCGACACACGGGCATGGACCGAGAGCACAGGTCCTCCCCTGCTCCGGAAGCGAATGGGAAAAACTCCCAACCCCTTTCCGGCGGCGAACGCCGCCGCGGCGACGGTCCCGGTGCCACACGCCTGGGTCTCGCCTTCGACACCGCGCTCGTAGGTCCGGATGCGCCAGAGACCATCCGGAGACCTCGGGGGGCTGATGAAATTGGCGTTGGCGCCGGCGTCCCCCAGGGCCGGGTGGAATCGGAGCTCCCTGCCCCGCCGCTCCAGATCGACGTGGTCGACATCTGCGACCAGGATCACGAGATGGGGCACGCCGACGGTGGCGAGGGCGATGGCCGCCTCTTCCGGCTCATTGGCGATCCCAGGCACGCCCGCCGGGGCGCGGAACGGAAGGAGGTTGATCTCCGCAGTCCAGGGCCGGCCGTTCGCGCGCGTGCGGTAGGTTCCCGCGTCGGTGACCAGCGTCATCCCGGCGGGATCGCCGAGGCCGAGGTGGGCAGACAGGGCCGTACTGCAGAGGGCGGCGTTGCCGCACATGGCCGCGCGGCCGCCATCGCAGTTGAAGAAGTGCATCCGGACTCCGCCCCCGGGCTCCGGGCTGAGGATCACGAATCCGTCGGCGCCCGCGCCGTGGCGGCGGTCGCAGACGGCGCGGATCCTGGCCGCGGGCCACGCGTCGGCCTGCTCCTGCCGCCCGTCCAGCACGAGGAAGTCGTTGCCGGATCCGGTCATCTTGTAGAACTGGACTCCCTGCGACATGGTCACAGCCTCCCCACGATCGAACGCAGCCGCAGCCACCACACCATCCACACCGCCTCGCGGACGATGCGCTTGCTCATCTTGCTCGTGCCCTCGACGCGGTCCACGAACACAATCGGAATCTCGGTCAATCGCATTCCCTTCCTCCAGGCCCGGAAGCTCATCTCGATCTGGAAGGCATAGCCGTTGGACTGCACCCGCTCGAGATCGATGGCCTCCAGCACCCGACGGCGGAAGCACTTGAACCCGCCGGTCGCGTCTGTCAGTGGGAGCCCGGTAACGAACCTCGCATACCGGTTGGCGAAGTAGGACAGCAGCAGCCGCGACATCGGCCAGTTGATCACGTTCACGCCCGTCTTGTACCGTGACCCGATGACGAGGTCGGCCTCGCGCACCGCGTCCAGGAAGCGCGGCAGGAACTTCGGGTCGTGGGAGAAGTCGGCGTCCATCTCGAACACAAAGTCGTACTTCTGCTCGAGGGCCCAACGGAAGCCGGCCAGGTAGGCCCGCCCGAGTCCCTGCTTGCCCGGGCGGTGGAGCACATGGATCCGGTCGTCGTGGGCCGCCATCCCGGCCGCGAGCTTGCCGGTGCCGTCGGGCGAGTTGTCGTCCACCACCAGGACTTCGAGCCGCCGGTCCTGCGACAGGATCGAGGGAACGATCTGGGGCAGGTTGCGCGCTTCGTTGAAGGTCGGGACGATCACCAGCGCGCGCTCAGACACCGGCAGGCCTCCGGGCGCGCACCGCGGGGACAAGGATCGCGGAGATCGAGAGGAGCACGGCCACCAGGCTCACCCACCGCCCGGTGCGGTAGCTCCCGGACACGAACTGCAGCGAGACCAGACGTGCCCCGGGCGACAATGCCACGGAGAGGAACGAGCCCTGGGCCCGGTGCACCGGTACCGGCTGCCCATCGACCGTCGCCTGCCAGTCGGGATACCAGTTCTCCGACACGACCAGCCAGCCGGGTCGCGAATCCTCGCCGTCCAGTTCCAGCAGCATGTGGCCCGGGCCCCAGTCGGTGATCCGCGCGCTGAGTTGGGACGGCTGAGGCAGCGCGCCCTGGACGCCCGGTGCGGGGACCGAGGAGGTGTCGGGATACAGCGCCACCAGGTCCTTCGGGAATCGCGGATCGACCACCGTCGGAACGATCTGCGCCTCGGGCACCTTCACCGCAGCCGGCACCACACGGGCCCAGGGCGGGACCGAGTCACGCTGGTAGAGCACGGCGCTCCCACCCGGCGTAACCGGGACCGGTCCGAGCACCCTGGTGAATCCCGGAACCGCCTGTTCGGCGGGGAGAACCAGGAAGCGCGTGGCCAGCTGGTCCCAGAGCGGCGGCCCAGCGTTCAGGTTCGCCCAGACGTTCTTGCCGCCCAGCAAGTCGTCGTAGAAGCGGAGCTCGTTGCCGTGATATCCCAGCACCTGGGGGATGTCGAGGCCCATCAGGTAGGAGTGGGGATACGCCTCCCCCACCGCGAGCACGCGCCATGGAAGCGGCGTCGACTGCAGCCGCTCGGTGATGGCGTCCGGCGCATACAGCTCCGCTGCGGGCCGGGAATAGCGGAAGAAAAGCCGGTCGATGGTCCAGAGGTCGGTCGCGGTGAGCAGCGCCAGCAGCGTGACGGCCGCCATGCCCTGGACCCGCCGGGTGGCGAGCCCCCACGCCACGGCCGCGCCCAACACGCCGACCACGAGGAGCCGCAGGCCACCCGCGCGCAGGTCGAGCGTATTGGCCATGGCGGCCTCGAGGCGGGCCGGATGCGCCATCGCCTCGGCCAAGGGCTGCAGCGCTCCCACCGCGCCCAGGAACCCGAGCGCAGCCATCGTCCCGAAGGTGACGAGGACCGTGCGAGGCTTCACCTCACCCTCGAGCAGCCGGTCGGCTCCCGCCCCCGCCCATGCGGCCACCGGAAGTGCGACGAGCAGGAAGGCCATGCCCGGGGCGCGGACGCTCTTCATCATCGGCATCACCTCGTACCACAGGCGGTAGAACGGGGTGTGCCGGCCGAAGGCGATGAGCAGGAAGCACCCGCCGATGGCGCCCAGTGCCGCGAGCTCCGGCCTGCGAGGGCGGTTGCCCCAGGCCAGGACCGCGAGGCCCAGCACCATGGCGCCGAGGTACTCGGTGTGGAGCTTGATCGGGTTGACACCCCAGTACGACTCGATGACCCCGTTGAACTGCGGCAGGAGCGTGGTGGGGAGTTCCGTGAGGGGAAACGAGTAGCTGGTGGCGTAGTCCCACCCCCGACTCGCGCCCTCCACCGAGCGGGGGGAGTAGGGGATGTACTCGAGGAACGGGAGTGCCTGCACCGCGGACACGGCCACGCCGAGCATCACGGCACCCAGCCCGAGGCCGAGCGGGACCACGGGCGACTGCCTCGGCCGCGCTGGATCGAGGAACGTGAGCCAGAGCGCCCACAGACCCGCAGCCACCAGGAGGTAGTAGGTCATCTGGTAGTGCGGGCTGAGCATGCAGAGGCCCACCAGCAGGGCCAGCACGCCGAAGGCCCCGACCCTGCGGTGGCGAACTCCATGCACCAGCGCCAGCAGGACCAGCGGGGCGAGTGCGGAAACGAACAGCTTGCCGTCGTGTCCGGGGTTCACGAGGGAGGCGACGATGCCGCTGAGCTGGTAGGCGATCCCGCCGGTGATGGCGCCCGCGAACCGGAAGCCGAGCGCACGCAGCAGGGCGAACATCGCCACGCCCGCCAGCAGCAGGTGGAAGGCGAGGCCCAGGTTCATCGCCAGGTCCACGGGCAGCACCCAGCGCAGCCACGCGGTCGGGTAGAAGATGTCGCCATGCATGGCGGCGATGAACGGCATCCCGCCGAAGATGTACGGGTTCCACTCCGGAATGGCGCCGGTGGCCCGGAACATCTCGGCGCCGAAGGCACGGAACGCATAGCCGGCGGAATACTGGTCGCTCAAGGGATTGGCCAGGAATCGCCCCGCGAGCATCGGCCAGCAGAGGGCCAGCGTGGTGAGGAGGTACACGCCGGCCGCCACCAGCATCGGACGACGCAGTTCGATGGGCTCGGGGACCAGCTCAGGATTGGACACCGACTCTCCGTCGGGTGGCGAGGAACGGGAGCGCGATCCCGACCTCGGTGAACGTGAGCAACAGGCGCGAAGCGACCGCCAGCGCCGTGGCGCGGGGCAGCCCGAGGACGGGCTGGAGCAGCACGATGAACAGCGCCTCGCGAACCACCAGGCCCCCCGGGGCGAACAGCGCCAGCACCCCTGCCAGATAGCTCGCGGCGAAGGCCCCGGCCGCGGCGGCGAACGGAAGGCGCGCCTCGCCCAGGATGCCGCGCGCGAGGCACCAGAGTGCGGCGCCGTACCCCAGCCAGGCGGCCAGGTTCGCGGCCGCCCCGGACATGAGTGCACCGAGCCCGGGTGGCCCCGGCACTTCCCCCGGCCCGGCCAGCCGCGCCAGCAGCCGCGTAGCGAGCGGCGGCCAGGCGGCGAGGGCCGCGCCGGCCAGGCTCGCAATTGCGAGGAGGAGCAGGACGAGTCGTGCCCCGGGATGCGCCGCCTCCAGCGCCGCCGTGCCGCACACCGCGATCACGAGCGCCCCCGTGGCGAGCGCGAGTGCCTGCATCAGGAGGGCCGCGCCGGTGGCCGCCCAGCCGGGCATGCCGGCACGCTGAGCCAGGACCGCCATGCCCGCGAAGGCCCAGACCTTTCCCGGCACGTACTTCCCCAGGCTCGACACCGCCCAGATCCGGGCACTCTCGCCCGGCGGGAGCGGTGGTGCCCACGAGGCGGCCAGCCCGCGCCAGGCCCAGATGAGCACGCCGTACGCGCTCCAGACGAGTAGGGCGCTGGCGACGATCCAGGCCGGATGCAGCTCGAGCTCGAGCGGCGTGTGCGTGAACTCGCCCCAGTTACGGAGGAACGTGCGCACGATGAACCCCGCGACGACGGCCGCCGCGAGCCCCCCGAGCACCACCCGCCAGTGGCTACGCATCGAGGGCCAGCCGGTACCAGGCTTCCGCGCGGTCGGCGACGGCGGCCGGCGCCAGGCGCAGGAGCCACCGTTCCCCCGCCGCAGCTGCGTGTGCGCGCGCCGCCGCGTCGCCTCGGAGCGATCCGAGCGCGTCGGCGATTGATTGGGGTGTGGGATCGGCAATGCGGCACCCAGGGGTCCCGCTCACCACGTCGAGGAGGCCGCCGCCGTCCCGACAGGCCACGACCGGTACTCCACGGGCCAGCGCCTCGACTGCGGCCAGGCCGAAGCCCTCCCCCCGCGCGGGGATCACCGCGGCTTCGGCATCGGCAACGAGGTCCGGCACCTCGAACGGCGGCACGAGCCCGGTGAACTCCACGCGGTCGCCGACCTGCCGCGCGCGGACCAGCCGCTCCAGCGCGCCGCGCTCGGGACCGTCGCCCACGACCCTCAGGCGCACATCCTTTCCCGACCCGCGCAGCAAGGCCACGGCCTCGATCGCGAGGTGGACCCGCTTCTGGGCCGTGAGCCGCGAGACGGTCACGTACTGCCCCGGCGCCGGCACACGTGGAGAAGCGGCATCCGGCGTCGCCGACATCGGCATGGGCTGGACCTCGTCCACCGTCCGGCCGGTGCCCGCGCGGATCAGTCCCGCGAGGTAGGAGGACACAGCGGTCACCACCCGTGCGCGGCGGTAGACCGGGCGGGCGAACCAGCGGGCGGGCGGCATCCGCGCCAGCAGCGTGGCATCGGTGCCGTGGGAGGTGAGGACCATGGGAGCCCCATGGGGAGCGGCGAGTCCGGCCGGCACCCACCAGTGCGCGTGCAGGACTGCCGGACCGGAGGCCAGGACCCCCTCGGCCGCATGTCCGAGCGCTCGCAGCATGCGCCAGAGGGAGGCGATGCCTCGCGGGCTCCTGATCGAGGCGGCTAGACGCCCGCCGTAGGCCAGGGTCTCCGCTTCAGGAGCGGCATAGCGCACCCGCCGCACCGGCACGCCCCCGATGGCGTCTTCCCCGCCCCGCCCCCGGTCGCTCGGGGCGAGCACCACGAGGTCGTGGCCCCGGGCGCGCAGCTCCATTGCAAGGGGCAGCAGGAAGGCGCCGGCATGGTCGCCGGGATGCCGTGGGAAATTGTGGGTGAGGAAGATGATCCGCACCCGTCAGGAGTCCCAGTCGCCGTCCCTGCCCGCCTCGCGCCCGAGCAGGCGGAGGAACTCGCGCTGCTCCTCCCGCATGCCTGCGATCATCTCGCCCACGAACCCGAATCCGAAGAGCGCGATGCCGCTGATCACCATCGTCTCGACCAGGTTGAGCAGGGGGCGAAAGCCGATGCCGAAGCCGAACCGCAGCACCAGGGCCACCACTCCCGCCAGAAAGCCGACCAGGAAGAGTGCGGCGCCGGCGACGCCGAAGAAGAGCATGGGCTTCCGGCCGAAGCGCAGCTGGAACCAGACCGAGAGCAGGTCGAGCACGCCGACCGGAATCCGTCGCCAGTTGAACTTCGACACGCCGGCCCGTCGGGGGTGGAGCGGGACCGGCACGGAGGTGAGACGGAAGCCGTCCGCCGCGGCGACCACGACCATGTAGCGGTGCCAGTCGGGGCGCATCGGGAGGCCGTTCATCACCTCGCGGCGCCAGGCTTTGACCGAGTTGAGGTCCTCGACCTGGACGCCGAAGAGCCAGCGGCACAGCCGATTGTAGACCCCGGACACGAACGCCTTCTCGTAGCGGCCCTGCTTGGTGCCGGTGACGATGTCCGCCTTGCCCTCGAGGATGGGGTGGACCAGGCGGGGCACGTCGGTGGGCAGGTACTGGAGGTCGGCGGGATAGAACACGCACACGTCGCCACGGGCCGCCTCGCCCGCCGAGCGGAGCGCGTCCGCGATGCCGAGCTGCCGGCGGTGGGTGACCACCCGGAGGAACGGGTGCTCCGCGCGCAGCTGCGCCAGCACCTCGGCGGAGTCATCGGTGGAGCCGTCGTTGACGACCACGACCTCGTAGCGGGCCGCCTCGCCGGCGAAGGCCTCGGCGCACTGCCGCACAAACTCGGGAAGGTTTTCCGACTCGTCCTTGGCCGGGACCAGGAGGCTGACCCGGGGCGCGGCCCCGGCGGTCTTGGCGAGCGTCATACGCGCTTGCGCATGCGCGCCGGCAGGATGCCCAACTGGTCGCGGTATTTCGCGACCGTGCGGCGGGCAATCTTGATGCCCTGCTCCTGGAACAGGTGCACGATCTGCTGGTCGGTGAGCGGCTTCGCCGGCGACTCGTCGGCCACCATCTTCTCGAGCTTGGCGCGAATGGACCGGGCGCTCGCGTCCTCGCCGGAGGAGGTCGCAAGGGCACTGGAGAAGAAGAACTTGAGCGGCAGGACCCCGCGGGGCGTCTGCACGTACTTCTCGTTGGTCACGCGGCTCACCGTGGACTCGTGCATGTTGATCACCTCCGCGACCTCGCGGAGGGTGAGCGGCTTGAGGTACTCGATCCCCTTCTCGAAGAAGTCGCGCTGCCGGTCCACGATGAAGTTCATCACCTTGAGCATCGTCTGCCGGCGCTGTTCGAT
>JBOHSQ010000141.1:0-9196 GCA_050733295.1 Gemmatimonadales bacterium | reverse complement strand
GCCACCGGTCGCCCGGCGACTTCTCCAGCGCGCGCGCGATGGCGCTCGCCAGGGCCGGGGGTGTCTCCGGACGGCGGCGCTGCACCGGGGTGGGCCGGGTCGAGATGTGATGCGAGACGACCACCCGGTTCGGGCCGGTGAACGGGGGCGTCCCCGCGAGCATTTCATAGGCGACCACGCCCAGGGCGTAGAGGTCGCTTCGCGGGTCCACGTCGTCGTCCCCGGTCGCCTGCTCGGGGCTCATGTAGGCTGGCGTGCCGACCGCCATGCCCGCCCCGGTGATTTCCCTCCTGCCCTCGGACTCCTGCAGCCGGGCGATGCCGAAGTCCACCAGCAGGGCGCGGCCGGTGCCGGCCTCGAGCAGGACGTTCTCCGGCTTCATGTCGCGGTGCACCACGCCGGCGCGCGCCGCCGCGTCGAGCGCGTCGGCCAGGTCGGCGGTGATGCGCGCGGCCTCCTCGGTCGGGAGCCGGCCGTCGCGCTGGAGCCGGTCGCGAAGCGTCCCGCCCGCCACGCGGTCCATCACGAAGTAGAGGAGGCCTTCGGCCTCTCCCGCCTCGTGGATCGCGACGATGTTGGGATGGCGGAGCCGGGCGACCGTGCGCGCCTCGGCCAGGAACCGGTCGATGAGGGCGCCGTGGTCGGCGAGCTGCGGGTGGATGACCTTGACCGCCACTTCGCGGTCGAGCACGCGGTCGCGCGCGAGGAGGACCACGCCCATGCCCCCGCGCCCAAGTTCCGCACCCAGCTCGTATCGAGCGCCGAGGGCGGCCTGGAGGATCTCGCTGACGTCGCGCGGCTCGGTGCTCACGGGTCGCACGCCTCGGATCGGGGACCGGGAAGTCCAATATAGGGGACGGCGAAGCCGGCGGCCCGGCACACTCCCACCCCGGATGAGATGCCTCGCCGCCGTCCCGGGTTGCGTCGGCCCGTCCGGCGGCGTCCGGAACCGGCGCCTCGCTTGAGCGCCGGTTGAATCCCCTGATGCAGCATGTCCCTGTAACTCCTACTTACGGAGGCATGTTCCGATGAGTGCCGCCCCGATGGTCACCATGGTCGCAGCCGTGCTCGCTCCGGAGGAGCGGCTCCGGGTGGAAGCGGCCGGAAACGGCTGTTTCTCGCTCCTGGCGCGGGAAACTCTGCCGGAGGCGATCCGCCTGGTGCGGGAGCGGCCAGTCGACGCCCTCCTGCTCTCGGTGGAGCGCTGCCGACCCGACCAGGTTCCCGCGCTCGCGCGGCTGGTGGAAAGCTGTCCTGGCCTGCCTACCGTGGCGCTGGTTTCCCGGCACGGCGAGGCCGAAACGGAGATGCTGCTGCGGCTGGGCGCGACCGGCGTGCGGCATGTAGTAGATGTTACTACTCCGCATGGGTGGCGGAGGTTGCGTGAGGTGGTGAGCCAGCCCGCGGGGCACGCCGCGGCACGGATCCAGGCGGGGGTGCTGGGGGAGCTCGAGGGGCTGACACCCGACGGGAGGCTCTTCCTCGAAGCGCTGATCCGCCTCGCGCCGGAGCTGGCCACGGTGCGGAGGCTGGCGCGATCACTTGCCGTGGGAACCAGCACCCTCGTCTCACGGTTCGCCCGCCACGAGCTGCCGAGCCCCAAGAGCTACCTCGCGGCGACCCGACTGCTGCACGCGGCAGCGCTGTTCGAGCGCGGCGCGATGTCGGTGGCGGATGTGGCCTACCGGCTGGATTACTCCTCACCCCAGAGCTTCGGACGGCACCTGCGTGCGATGCTGGGCCTCACGGCCACGGAGTTCCGCCGGCGGTTTCCCTTCCCTGTGGCGCTGGGTCGATTTCAGGAGCGGTTGGTCCGGCCGTACCGGGAGCAGTGGAGGGGGTTTCATCCCCTGGTGGGGAGGATCTGACTGGATGGCTGGATGGCTGGATGGCTGGCCCATGCTCATGCCATCCAGCCATCCAGCCATCCAGCCACCCAGCCCTCCTGCCACCCAGCCCCTACCCCACCAACCCCAGGTCCCCCGCCGTCACCAGGCTTACCACCGCTACTCCGGTCTCTGCGATCGCTTCCGCCCCGCCCTGCATCCGGTCCACCACCGCCAGCACGCCGAGTACCGTCCCGCCCTCCTCCTGCACGGCCTCGATCGCCCTGAGCGCCGAGCCGCCGGTGGTGATCACGTCCTCCGCGACGACCACCGCGTCACCACTGGTGAAGTTCCCCTCGATGCGGCGCTTGGTCCCGTGGGACTTGGGTTCCTTCCGCACGCTGAAGGCTTCGATGGCGGGACCGGACTGCCGGCTGGCCATTGCCACCGCGTAGGCCACCGGGTCGGCGCCGAGGGTGAGTCCGCCGATCGCCGCCGGCTGCCAACCCGCCACTCGGATGGCGCCCAGGCCCAGCCGGCCGATCAGCTCGAGGCCTTCGGCCGCCATCGTGGTGCGGCGGGCGTCGATGTAGAAGGAGGAGCGTTCGCCGGAGGCGAGGGTGAAGTCGCCGAAGCGGATCGAGCGGGCGTGGAGCAGGGAGAGGAGCGCATCGCGCTCGCTCATTCCCCGTCCTTCCCCAGGAGGGAGGCGAAGAAGCCCTTCTTCTTCGGCTTCCCCGACTCGCTGGCGAGGGCTGCCGTGCAGAACTCGCGCGCGAATTCGTCCACGTTTCGAGGACGGGCGGCCAGGTCGCGATTCAGCCCGTGCATCACCGCGGCCTGCAGTTCATCGGGGAAGGTGAGCCCCTTCACGGCCTGGTTGAGCGGGATCGGCGCCTCGGTGAGCAGCTGCTGGAACAGCTCGCGCGGGGTGCGCCCGGTGAAGGGCAGGGTGTTGGACAGCATGTGGTAGGCGATCGTCGCCAGGCTGAACACATCCGCCTGCTCGTGCACCAGCTCGCCGGAGAGGGCCTCCGGGGCGACGTACTGCAGGGTTCCGACGAAGAAGCCGGCCCGCGTCAGCCGCTCCTCGGCCGTCTGCTCGGCATCCCGGGCGATCCCGAAGTCGAGCAGCTTGGCCGTCTTCGTGGCCGGGTTGTACATGATGTTCGCCGGCTTGAGGTCCCGGTGGATGATGCCGGCGGCGTGGGCGGCGGTCAGCGCCGCACCCACCTGCTCGACGATCGTCGCCGCGAGCCCGGGGGCGATCGGCCCCGACTTGGTGATGAACTCCGCCAGCGTCTCGCCATCGGCCCACTCGAGTGCGAGGTAATACAGCCCCTCGGCCTGGCCGAAGTCGAACGTCTGCACCACCGAGGGATGCTTGACCCGGGTGCCGAACTCGGCCTCGCGCAGGAACCGCTTGATCGCGACGGGGTCCTGGCTGAGCCGCGCGCGGAGCACCTTCACCGCCGCATGGCCCTTCTCGGGGTGCTCGCCGCGATAGACCGTGGCGGTGCCGCCCTCGCCCACGTAGGTGACGAGGCGGTAACCCGCGACGGTGCGGCCAACGAGATTCTCGGGAGGCATCGGCGGGCCAAGCTACTCGTTATTGGCACGCGCGGCAAGCGTGCGTGCCACACGCGCTTGACGCCCGCTCGCCGGGGCCGGTAACCTTGGTCCGGCGCCTGTGGGCGCGGCCCCACCGGAGACAATCCTCGATGCGTCGGCTCCCTTTCATCTTCCTCGGCACCGCGCTGCTCCTCCAAGGCTGCGGCAATTGGCAGCGTGTCGGCACCGAGGAGAACACGCCGACCCCGGAACAGACCCTCACGGAGCTGTTCGACCTCACCACGGTCTACCAGCGCCTGGGGCGCCTGGTCGCCGGCCCGCCGCTGCCCTGGGTCGCGACCGCCGCGTTCGCCGCCGGCCCGGGGGATTCGACCCTCGCCATCGTGGCGCTCTCGCTCGAGAACCGGTCGCTGTCCTTCCAGCGGGAGCCCGAGGGGTTCGGGGCGACCTACCGGGTGGAGATCACGTTCGAGCGCGACGGCGCCGCGCCCATCACCGTGGCGCGGGACGAGGCGGTACGGGTAGCCACCTTCCAGGAGACGCTGCGGGACGACGAGAGCGTCCTGTTCCAGCAGCTCTTCCACCTGCCCCCGGCCCAGTACCGCGCGCGGGTCACGGTACGGGACCGGCGGTCCGGGAACCAGACCACCGCGAACACCCCCATCGTCGTCCCTGCCTTCATCCCCGGGTCGGTGACCGCCCCGATCCTCGCCTACCAGGTGACCGGCCGGGCCGCCAGCAGCGCGCCGCTCGACATCCTGCTCAATCCCCGAGGCACTGTCGCCTACGGCGGGGATACCCTGCTCGCCTACATCGAGGGCTACGGGTTCCCGGGCCCGACCGAACTGCCGGTGGAGATCCGCGACGCCATCGATTCCGTGGTGTACCATGGCACACTCCCCTTCTCCGGCGGCAAGCCGGTCGAGGGGCACGTGCTCCGGATCGCACCTGACAGTCAGCCGCTCGGCGAGCTGACCCTCGCCGTCGGCACGGGCGACGCCGCGCGGAAGACCCGGGCCCTGGTCTCGTTCTCCTCGGCGTGGGTGATCACCAACTTCGACGACATGCTCGACCTGCTGCGCTTCTTCGGCGAGGGCGAGCGGATCAACCGGCTGCGGGACGCGGCCCCGAACGAGCGGCCCGCACTCTGGCGGGAGTTCTATCGCGCGACCGACCCGGTCGGCGTGACGCCGGAGAACGAGGCGCTGGAGGACTACTTCACCCGCGTGGCGCTCGCGAACCAGCGATTCCGCGACGAGGGCGTGCCAGGGTGGCGCACCGACCGGGGCGAGGTGTACATCTCGCTGGGCGAGCCGGACGAGGGATTCCTCACCAATCCGACGCTCACCGAGGGCAGTTACATCCGCTGGAGCTACATCAGCCTCCGGCTCACGATCTACTTCCTCGACGAGACCGGGTTCGGGCGCTACCGGCTCGTTCCCGAGTCGCGCAACGAGTACGAGCAGGTGCTGAACCGCGTGCGCCGCGCCGCCAAGTAGCGTCCCACCCCAGCCGATGGCTAATCACACACCGCCCCAGCTCTTCCTCATCGACGGCTACGCGCTGATCTATCGCGCGTTCTTCGCCCTGATCACGCGGCCCCTCCGGACCGGCTCGGGTGAGAACACCTCGGCCGCCTGGGGGGTGGTGAACTTCCTCCTCCGGCTGCGCGAGAAGTACCGCCCCGACTACCTCGTGTGGGTCAACGACGCCGGCGACTCGTTCCGCACCGAGCGCTACGCCGAGTACAAGTCCACCCGGGAAAAGCTGGACGACGAGCTGCAGGCCGATTTCGACACCGCGGTCGCGCGGGTGAGCCAGCTCCTCGCCGCGTTCCGGGTACCGCTGGTGGCGGTGGAGGGGTGGGAGGCCGACGACGTGATCGGCACCTTGGCGCGCCGCGCGCAGGCCGCCGGTCTCCAGGCGGTAATCGTCTCGGGTGACAAGGACTTCTACCAGCTGATCGGACCGGGCATCGCCCTGCTCAACCCGGGACGGGGCGGGCCCGCGGGCGTGGACGAGCAGTGGGTGGACGAGTCGAACGCCAACGAGCGGCTCGGCGTTCCACCCTCGCGGGTCATCGACTACCTGGCCATCGTCGGCGACACGTCCGACAATGTGCCGGGGGTGAGGGGCATCGGAGAGAAGGGCGCGCGCGAGCTGATCGCGGCCCACGGGGAGCTCGAGGCCATCATCGCCGCGGCGCCGGGGCTCTCCGGCAAGCGGCAGCGCGAGGCGTTGCTCGCGTACGCCGACTCGGCCCGGCTCTCGCGCGAGCTGGTCACCATCCATCAGGACGTGCCGGTCGAGCTCGAGCTCGATTCGTTCGTGCTGCAGGAGCCCGACGGGGAGCGCATGGCGAAGCTGCTCGCGGAGCTCGAGTTCTATTCGCTGGCCCGGAAGCTGGCCGGATCCGCGGCCCCGCTCGCCCCCACCCCGACGGCGGCACGGGAGGACGGCGCGACCGCCCCCCCGACCGCTGCAGCGGCGGCCGGCACTCCGGAACCAGCCATCCAGCCATCCAGCCATCCAGCCATCCCCGTCACCATCCTCGATGACCCCGCCGCGCTCCCCGCCCTCATGGAGCGGCTGCGAATGGCCGACCTGGTCGCGCTCGACACCGAGACCTCCTCGCTCGAACCTCACGACGCCGAGCTGATCGGCCTCTCGTTCGCGGCCTCGCCCACCGAGGTCTGGTACCTGCCGTTCGGCCACCGCCCGCCCGGCGGAGAGCTCGCGGGCGCCGGGCCGGTGACCAACCTGCCGCCAATCACCGACCCCGCCCTCCGGCCGCTGGTCGAGTTCCTGGTGGATCCGTCGGTCCCCAAGGCCGGCCACAACCTCAAGTACGACTGGCAGGTGCTGCGCCGCGCGGGTGTCGAACTGGAGGGCGTGGCGTGGGACTCGATGGTGGCGAGCTTCGTGCTCGACCCGGGGCGGCGCTCGCACGCCGTCGACGCGCTCTCGCTGGAGCACCTCGGTCGGCCGATGACGCAGTACACCGACCTCACCGGCCGCGGGCGCACCCAGATCCCCTTCGCCGAGGTCCCGGTTCGAGCGGCCGCGGACTATTGCGGCGCCGACAGCGCCACCGTGCTCGAGCTTCGGGCCCTCTTCGTGCCCGAGGTCGAGGAGCACCGGCTCCGGAGCCTGCTCGACACCATCGAGATGCCGCTGGTCGAGGTCCTGGTGGACATGGAATGGGCCGGGATCTCCATCGACACGGCGCTGTTCGCCCGGCTCTCCTCGGAGTTCGGGGCGGAACTCAGGCGGCTCGAAGGGCTGGTCTGGGCTGCGGCGGGCGAGGAGTTCAACCTCAATTCGCCGAAGCGGCTCGCCACCATCCTGTTCGAGAAGCAGGGCCTTCCCGTCCTCAAGAAGACCAAGACCGGACCCAGCACCGACGCCGAGGTGCTGGAGCACCTCGCCTCCCTGGGCCACGAGGTGCCGCGGCTCCTGCTCGAGTACCGCGAGGTGCAGAAGCTCCTCTCCACCTACATCGACGCGCTGCCCCAACGGGTCAACCGGGTCACGG
Organism: Gemmatimonadales bacterium; assembly: GCA_050733295.1. Lineage (GTDB taxonomy): Bacteria > Gemmatimonadota > Gemmatimonadetes > Gemmatimonadales > GWC2-71-9 > JAICEH01. Next base: position 2,263 of record JBOHSQ010000141.1, on the reverse strand, counting down.
GCCGGATCCACACCAGCTACAACCAGACCGGCGCCTCCACCGGCCGGCTGTCGAGCTCGGATCCGAACCTGCAGAACATCCCGATCCGGACCGAGCGCGGCGGCTCGATCCGGCGCGGGTTCGTGCCGGAGCCGGGCTGGACCTTCGTGGTGGCGGATTATTCGCAGATCGAATTGCGGCTCATGGCCCACCTGTCCGGCGACCCGGCGTTCGTGGCCGCGTTCAAGGCCGGTGGCGACATCCACCGCGAGACCGCGGCCATCATCTTCGGGGTCGAGCCCGGGCGGGTCACGCCGGAAATGCGGGCGCGCGCCAAGACCATCAACTTCGGTACCATCTACGGACAGGGGCCCTTCGCGCTCTCCAAGATGCTCGGGATCACCCAGGACGAGGCGAAGGCGTTCATCGCCCAGTACTTCAACCGCTTCGCGGGCGTGCGCGCATTCCTCGACCGGCAGGTGGAGCTGGCCCGGGAGCAGGGGTACGTGGAGACGCTCTTCGGGCGGCGCCGCTACATCCCAGACATCCGCGACCGCAACTTCAACATCCGGGCATTCGCCGAGCGCACTTCCCAGAACACCCCGCTCCAGGGTTCGGCGGCCGACCTCATCAAGCGCGCCATGATCGCGGTCCACCGCCGGCTGCGGAGCGACCGGCTCGAGGCCCGGCTCCTGCTGCAGGTGCACGACGAACTGGTGCTCGAGGCACCGCCGGACGAGGTCGAGCGCGTGGTGGCGCTGGTGCGCGAGGAGATGGAAGGTGCGGCGGAGCTGGACGTGCCGCTGGTAGTGGGGATCGGGACGGGGAAGAACTGGCTGGACGCGAAATAGGCGGGAAGGAGCGACTGCGCTTCGCTCCGTCCCGCCTCAACCTGCTCCTTCCCGCTTCTTCCCGCCCCGCCCTCCCGGCCACCAGTTCCACTCTCCCGCCATTTGCATGAAGGCCGGCACCAGCACCATGCGGATGATGGTGGCGTCGAGCAGGACCGCCACGGCCAGCCCGAAGCCCAGGAACTGGACCAGCAGGACCCGGGCGAATGCGAAGGCACCGAAGACCAGGATCATGATCAGCGCAGCGGAGGTGATCACCGACGCCGTCGCCGAGAGTCCCTCCATCGTGGCTTCGTCGTTCCGGCCGGTGCGCTGGTAGGCCTCGCGGATCCGGCTGAGCAGGAACACCTCGTAGTCCATCGAGAGCCCGAAGACGATCGCGAACACCAGCACCGGCACCGCGACGAAGATCGCGTTCGTGGGGCCGTCGAGCCCGAAGAACCCCCCGCCCATCCCGTGCTGGAACACCAGCACGATGAGCCCGAAGGTGGCGCTGACCGAGAGGCTGTTCATCACGATCGCCTTGATCGGCACCAGCACCGAGCGGAACGCGATCGCCAGCATCACGGCGGTCGCGGCGAGGATGAGGGCCACCATCAGCGGGAACCGGTCGAGCACCCCCTCCTGGAAGTCGAGCGCCGCGGCCACGTACCCGCCGACCTTCACCTCGGCATCGCCCAGCCCGCGCACGCCGGCGCCGATCCTCGCACGCACGTCGCGCACCAGGCCCATCGCCTCGTCGAGCGTGGTGCTGTCGGAGGGCACCACGTCGAGCAGCGTCACCCGCCCGTCGCGGCTCAGGTAGGCGTCAACCAAGCCGCCCACGTCGGCCCGGGCCTGCTCCCGGTTGCTGTAGAGGACCGAGTACTCGAGCAGCGAAAGCCCCGGACGGAGCGTCACCAGGCTCCGTACCTGCTCGACGCGCGGGTCGGCGGCCAGGGAATCGGACAGCCTGCGGAGCCCGCGGAGGTTTGCGGCACCGGCCGCGCGCTGGCCCTCGGGGACCTCGACCACGACCCGCACCGGCAGGACCACGCCCCCGGCGCCCATCTCCTCGAGCAGCTCGAGCCCGCGGCCCGCCTCGGTGGCCGCCGGCCACCAGTGGCGGGAGGGCAGGCCGATCTGGAGCAGGAAGATCGGGGCGGTGAGGAGCGCGATCGCGGTCCCGCCCAGCACCAGCGCTCGGCGGGGATGGCGGTGCAGGCTCCGAGCCCACTTCTCCCACAGGAGCGGCGCGTGGTACCACGCGAGCCGCTTCGCGAGGCCGCGCGGGCGGTCGATGTTCCGGCCCAGGATCGCCAGCATGGCGGGGAGCAGACTGGACGAGAGCAGCACCGCCACCGCCACGACGATGAGTCCGCCGAGTCCCACGCTGCGGGTCTCGACCAGCGGGGTGAAGAGGAGCGCGCCGAACCCGACCACCACGGTGAGCC
>JBOHSQ010000140.1:0-2118 GCA_050733295.1 Gemmatimonadales bacterium | reverse complement strand
ACATAGGCCTCGGCGTTGGCAGGCGTGTGGATGCTGGTGATGGCGCGGCCGGCGAAGAGGTCATCGACCTTGCCGACGCCGACGCGGGGCTGGTGCGCCGCCGCGAGATGGTCGAGCAGCGTGGCGGCCGGTGGCTCGATCGAGAAGTCCTTCCGCCCCGAGGTCCGGGACCAGCGGCCCGGCACCCCGACGAAGGGCCGAGCGATGACGCGGGACACGCCGTGTGGAGGCACGAGCATGGCCCTCGCCGCAGCACAGGCCGCGTAGAGCTCCGCGACCGGCACGACGTCCTCGTGCGCCGCCACCTGGAAGACGCTGTCCGCCGAGGTATAGACGATCCAGTCGCCGCTCTCGACATGGGCCTGTCCCAGCTCGTCGAGGATGGCGGTGCCGGACGCCGCCTTGTTGCCGAGCACACCCCGACCGGTGCGGCGAGCGAACTCTGCCACGACTTCGTCGGGAAATCCGTCGGGGTACGTCGGAAACGGCAGGTGGATGACGACGCCGCAAAGCTCCCAGTGGCCGGTGGTGCTGTCCTTCCCGGCGCTGGCGGGCTGCATCGAGCCCCAGGCGGCGGTGGGTGCATCCACCGGGCGGAGCCCGGGCCCTTCCACGATGCGGCCGAGGCCCAGCGCGGAGAGGTTGGGCAGGGAGAGCCCCGTCGCGTCCCGCAGGACGTTGCCGAGGGTATTGCTGCCGGCGTCGCCCCAGTCGGCGGTGTCGGGCGCGGGACCGACACCGAGCCCGTCCAGTACGAGAATGGCAGCGCGGCGGCTCACGCCCGTTCCAGGTACACGCGCGCCACCCGGCGCTGCAGCGAAGTGAGCAGCTCGTAGCTGATGGTGCCGGCCCGGGCCGCCTGTTCGTCGAGGCTGATTGCCCCACCCCACAGCACCGCCTCCTGCCCCACCTCCACGCCGGGTTCAGCCAGGACCATCGTCATGTCCATCGTGACCCTGCCGGCGATCGGCAGGCGCCTTCCCTCCACTTCGACCAGGCCGCGATTCCCGAGCGCGCGCGGCACTCCGTCGGCGTATCCCGCGGCAATCGTCGCGATGGTCGCCGCGGATCGCGCACGCCACTCGGCGTTGTAGCTGACCGGATCGCCGGGATTCACGCCGCGCAGGGCCACGACCGGCGCCCGCAGCGAGGCGACCGGACGCGGGGGCTGACCCCCGGCGGACCCACCGTAGAGGAAGATCCCCGGCCGGACCAGGTCGCCGGCGAATTCGCGCCCGCGGAGGGCCGCGGCACTATTCGCGGCGTGCACCAGGCCGGGCCTGCGAGGGAAGGCGCGGAGCACGTCCTGGAAGCGCTCCCATTGCTGGCGCGTGGCCGGGACGTCGGATTCGGCCGAATGAAAGTGGGTGAACACGCCTTCCCAGCCCGAGGCCGCAGCGGTGAGCTCCGCCGCGGCACGGATGCCCGCCGCATCGTCCCACCGGAGGCCGGTCCGCGACATGCCGGTGTCGATCTCGAGGTGGAACGGCGCGGCCCCGCGGGCGACCCAGGCACGCAACGAGTCGAGGTCGCCGAGCGCGGGACGCAGCTCCCAGCGGAGGAGCGCCTCCTGGCGGGCAGGCGGCAACGGGGTGAAGGCGAGAATCGGGCGGGTGATCCCGGCGGCGCGGAGCTCCGCACCCTCTTCGGGCGTGGCGACGCCGAACCCCCACGGCTCGAGCGGCTCGAGCGCCCGTGCAATCGCGACGGCACCCAGGCCGTAGCCATTGGCCTTCACCATCGGGAGGAGGCGTGCCCCCGAAATGTCGCGGATGGTCGCGGCGTTCTGGCGAAGCGCCGAGAGGTCGACCACGAGGCGGGCGCGGAGCGGATCCGTCGATTCGTTTGACGGGTTCACGGGGCGGCGGGTATGATATGGGCCGCGGAGGCTAAATGCAAGACAGATCGGCGCTTGGACGTGCCATGGCGATGGTGCGTGACCTCAGGCAGCGGTGCGCCTGGGACCGGGCCCAGACCCGCCAGACCCTGCGGCCCTACCTGGTCGAGGAACTGCTCGAGCTGGACCACGCCCTGGGCGAGGGGGACGCCGAGGCGATCCGGTCCGAGCTCAGTGACATGCTCCTGCACGTGGCCTGGCAGCTGGTGCTGTCGGAAGAA
>JBOHSQ010000139.1:0-6806 GCA_050733295.1 Gemmatimonadales bacterium | reverse complement strand
CTGCGGCCGTGGCCCGGCCGGCGTTCTCCATCAACGTTTCGAGGGTGACGCCGCGGGCCTCAGCCCGCCGGTCCCAGTCGGCGCTTTGGGCGGGGGTGAGGACTGGGAGCATGGGGAGGAGCGCTGTTCGCTCTTCGCTGGCCGCTGTCCGCCGCCTCGTGCTCGATCAGCGACCAGCAGGAAGCGAACAGCGATTCGCGACTACTTGAACGACTGCCCGATCACCCGACCGAAGGAGATCTCGCCATTGTCGATGCGGAGATTGAAGCCGCACTCCGGATTGGTGCAGACCCAGGCCTTGTAGGTGATCGGCGCGCCTTCCCGCCCGTAGTCGGACAGCGGGATGAGCTTGCCCTGCGAGCACTTCTGGCAGGCCGGCCAGTCCTTGCCCTCCATACGTCCTCCCTCCCCTGTGGGCGCGCCCGGTGCCGGCTCAGCGACCCGGCACGCCCTGCCAGATGTACGGCCCCCCGAATGCTTCCTCGAACTCGAACACCGAGGCGAAATCTTCCTCGCGATCGCCCGGCTGGGTCACCAGCAGCCCGACCTCGACCAGGTCAAAGACGATCCGGCCGAAGTCATTGGTCCCGCGGATGCCCCAGTGGCCCAGGACCGAAGGCGCGAGTTTCCCGAACCGCTCGAGCGCCAGGTCGCGGCAGGCCCAGGCGAGTTCCGCACCGGTGACGTGGCGCCGGACGTCGAGCCGGGACTGGAGAAAATCCACGGCGGCGAGCAGGAAGAGGTATCCGCGCTCGTCGTACTCGCTGCGCGAACGAAGCCGCCCGAGGACCTCCTCGGCAAGCTGCAGGTCGCTCACTGTGGTCCCGCCGCGTCGCTGGCCATAGGGCGAAGGTAGGAACGGGCGAGGCGGGCGGTCAACCGACGGGCTCGGCCGCCGGGCCATAGAGCGGGAACTCGGCGGCGAGGGCGAGCACGTCGGCACGGACGCCCGAGACCGTGTCCGCGTCGCGCGCAGCCAGGGCGCGGTCGATCAGGTCCGCGATCCGGAGCATTTCCGCCGTGCCCATGCCGCGGGTGGTCAGCGCCGGGGTGCCGAGCCGGATGCCGCTGGTGACGAACGGGGACTCGGGGTCGTCGGGGATCGTGTTCTTGTTGACGGTGATGGCGGCGAGCCCGAGGGCGGCTTCGGCAGCCTTGCCGGTGAGGCCCTTGGGGCGCAGGTCCACCAGCATCAAATGGGTGTCGGTGCCGCCGGAGACGATCGCGAAGCCGCGCTCCACCAGGGCGGCGGCGAGGGCCTGCGCGTTGGCCACCACCTTCTGGGCGTAGCGCCGGAAGCCGGGGGCCAGCGCCTCGCCGAAGGCGACGGCCTTGGCCGCAATGACGTGCTCCAGCGGTCCGCCCTGGGTGCCGGGGAAGACCGAGCGGTCGACGGCCCTGGCGAAGCCTCCCTGGCAGAGGATCAGGCCGCCTCGCGGGCCGCGGAGGGTCTTGTGCGTGGTGCTGGTGACCAGCTGGGCATGCGGAACCGGCGACGGGTGCACGCCGCCGGCGACGAGCCCGGCGAAGTGCGCCATGTCCACGAGGAGCACGGCGCCGACCTCGTCGGCGATGGCGCGGAACGCCGGGAAGTCGATGACCCGGGCGTAGGCGCTCCCCCCGGCGACGATCAGGCCCGGGCGCTCGGCCCGGGCAAGGTCCCGGAGGTGGTCGTAGTCGATGCGCCCGCTGGTCGGCTCCACGCCGTAATGGACCGCACGCCAGATGACGCCGCTGTGGTTGACCGAGTGTCCGTGGGAGAGGTGGCCGCCGTGGGGCAGCGACATGCCGAGCAGCGTCCCGCCGGGCGGCAGCACGGCCATGAAGGCCGCGAAGTTCGCCTGGGCGCCCGAATGGGGCTGGACATTGGCATGGTCGGCGCCGAACAGCTCCTTCGCCCGCTCGACGGCGAGGCGCTCGACCTCGTCCACCACCTCGCACCCGCCGTAGTAGCGCCTCCCGGGATAGCCCTCGGCGTACTTGTTGGTGAGGGCCGTCCCCATGGCCGCGAGCACCGCGCGACTGGCGAAGTTCTCGCTGGCGATGAGCTCGAGGCCTTCCTGTTGCCGCCGGAGCTCGCGCTCCATCAGCTCGGCGATGGCCGGGTCGGCCTGCTCCAGCGGCGCGTTGTGGTCGTAGCTCACACCGGCTCCCCAACCGGCTCGATCTTCGCCACCCGGCGCTCGTGACGGCCACCCTCGAAGGGCGTCGCAAGCCAGGCACGGAGGATCTCGAGCCCCTGCTCGGTGCTGACGAAGCGCGCGGGCAGGACCAGCACGTTGCTGTCGTTGTGCTCACGGGCGAGCCGGGCCACCTCGGCGTTCCACGCCACCGCGGCGCGCACGCCGGGGTGCCGGTTGGCGGCGTAGGACATCCCGAGCCCGGTGCCGCACAGCAGCACGCCGCGCTTTACCTCGCCCCGCTCGACCCGGGCGGCCAGCGGGTGGGCGAAATCGGGATAGTCCACCGACGCGGCCGTGCTGGGCCCGAGGTCCTGCGGGTCGAACCCCAGCCGGCGAAGCTCCTCAACCAGCCGCGCCTTGAGCTCGACGCCTGCGTGATCGGAGGCGATGGGGACCGGTTCGCGCGGCTGGTCCATCAATCAGCTCCGGCGGCGGTAGGCCATCGGAGACAGCCCCTTCACCGCGGCGATCCGCTCCTCGGCCATGCGGTCGGCGGCCTCGTGCTGGGGAATGCCGTCGCGCTCGGCGATGCGGAAAACGGTGAGGATGCTGTCGTAGATGCCGTCGGCGCGCTTCATCGCCTGGTCCTTGGACCAGCCGTAGATCTCGCCGTAGACGTTGATGAGACCGCCGCCGTTGATCACGTAGTCGGGGGCGTAGGCGATATCGCGCCGGGCGAGCTCATCACCGTGGCGCTGCTCGGCGAGCTGGTTGTTGGCCCCGCCGGCAACGATCCGGACCTTGAGCTGCGGAATGGTGTGGTCGTTGAGGATCGCGCCGAGGGCGCAGGGCGCAAAGACGTCCGCCTCCTGGGCGTAGATCTCGTCCGGCTTCACCGCCCGCGCGCCGGTCGAGTCCACCACCCGCTTCACCTTGGCGTCGTCCACGTCGGTGACGATGAGCTTGGCGCCCTCCTTGTGGAGGTAGGTGGCCAGCCACATGCCGACGCTCCCGCAGCCCTGCACCGCCACCGTCCGGCCGGCGAGCTTGTCACCGCCCCAGGCGGACCTGGCGGCGGCCTTCATCCCCACGTACACGCCGTGCGCCGTGACCGGAGAGGGATCGCCCGACAGCCCGTAGAGGCCGACCACGCTGTTGGTCTCGAAGTGGATGAAGCCCATGTCCGCCGGCGTGGTGCCGACATCCTCGGCGGTGATGTAGCGGCCGCCCAGCGACTCGACGAAGCGCCCGTGGGCGCGGAAGAGTGCCTCGCGGTCGGTGCGCTTGTTGTCGCCCACGATGACCGACTTGCCGCCACCCAGGTTCAACCCGGCCACGGCCGCCTTGTAGGTCATGCCCCGGGCCAGCCGCAGGGCGTCGGTGACGGCCTCGGCGGTGGAGTCGTACTTCCAGAAGCGGGTGCCGCCGAGGGCCGGGCCCAGTGTGGTGTCGTGGATCGCGATGATGCCGAAGTACCCGCACGAGGGCTCGTGGCAGAACACCAGCTGCTCGTGCTCGTACTCCTGCATGGCGGCGAAGACGTCCATGGACGGGGAGCTCCCGGGCGTAGTGGAGGACATCGAGGATGGGGCGGCAAGCGGGGCGCGGGGCGCGGTGCCCGCCCCGCTCTTCCCGGCCGGCTCTTTACTGCGCACGGTAGTCATAGAATCCCCTCCCGCTCTTCCGTCCAAGGTGTCCCGCCGCGACCATCCTGCGGAGCAGCGGGCAGGGGCGATACTTGTCGTCACCGAGGCCCTGGTGCAGGACCTCGAGGATGGCGAGGCAGACGTCGAGCCCGATGAAGTCCGCCAGCGTGAGCGGGCCCATCGGATGCGCCATGCCCAGCTTCATCACGGTGTCCACCGCGTCCGGGGTGGCCACCCCCTCCATCACGCAGTAGACCGCCTCGTTGATCATCGGCATCAGCACGCGGTTGGCGACGAAGCCGGGGTAGTCGTTCACCTCGACCGGCGTCTTGCCGAGCGCGCGGGCGATCTCCACCGTGCGGCGGGTGGTCTCGTCGCTGGTGGCATGGCCCCGGATGACCTCGACCAGCTGCATCACCGGCACCGGGTTCATGAAGTGCATCCCGATCACCGCCTCGGGGCGCCGGGTGCGCGCCGCGATTTCGGTGATGGAGATGGAGCTGGTGTTGGTGGCGAGGATGGCCCCGTCGTCGGCCGCGGCGTCGTGCTCCTCGAAGATCCGGAACTTGAGGTCGCGGCGCTCGGTGGCCGCCTCGACCACCAGGGCCGAGCCGCGGACATCCGCGAGGGCCGTCGCGGTGCGCAGGCGCGAGAGGGTTTCCGCCCTGGCCGATCCGGCCAGCGTCCCCTTCTTCACCTGGCGATCGAGGTTGCCGCCGATGGTGGCCAGCGCCTTCTCGAGCGCCGCGGGTGCCACGTCCACCAGAGCCACCTGCCAGCCGTGCTGCGCCAGGACGTGCGCGATGCCGTTGCCCATCGTCCCCGCCCCAATCACCGCCGCCTGTCCCGTCACGCCACGACATCCTTTCGTTGCCAGTACCGGGCCGCCCCGGTCGCGCCGATGATCGTCAGCGTCGCGAGCACGCCGCCCTCGGGCCCGAAACTGCCGCCGGTAAGCCAGGCCGGGGCGCCGGGCGCGTAGTCGATGAACGGCATCGCGAAGGGCAGCCCGCTCACCGGGGCGTCCAGGCTGGCCATGACCGTGTTCCAGCCCAGGTGCGCGCCGGTGGCGGTCCAGATGCCGCCGGGCGCCCAGAAAGCCATCGCCAGGAAGATCCCGGCGAGGCCGATGTTCGCCAGCCCGAGCGGGGTCACCGACGGGTTGAGCCCGTGGAGCACCGCGAAGGCGGCCGACGTGACCAGCACCGCCGGAAGCCGGCCGAAGGCCGCCGCGAGCAGCACCAGCGGCACCCCGCGGAAGGCGAACTCCTCCCACGCCGCCGCGGGCAGCAGCACGAGGGCCGACTTCGCCGACTGGCCCAGCCAGGCCGCCACCGTGCCCTGATCGGGCAGCCACGAAGCGCCGGCCACCACCACCGCCAGCGCCATCGCGAGCGCGGAAGCCGCACCGCCGAGCGCGAACCCGAGGAGGCCGCCCCGCAGCGCCAGGCCGCTGCCGCGCCAGCGGAGGTCCTTCCACGAGAGCCGCGCCGCCCTCACGCCGACGAGCCACGTGGCGAGCCCGAACCCGAGGGTGCCGCTCACCCCCTGCACGATGGTCAGTTCGGCGATGGTGAGCGCATGCTCGACATCGGTCGTCAGCCCGCCGGCGAAGAAGAGCGTCGGCGGCACCGCCGCCACGAACATCAGGACCGTCCCCAGCACGATGAAGGCGATCGTCCAGGCGATCGCCTTCAGGGGGGTGATGCGTACAGCCGGGGCCGTTCCGGTCACAGGACCGGACGAAGCCTTGGCCGGAGCGACCGGATGATGCCCGCCGCCAGGCCGACCTTCACCGCGCCGGTGGCGAGGAACGGCAGCGAGCCGAGGCGGAGCGCAGCAGCGGAATCGCCGGTCTGCAGGGCGAGCCAGCTGACTCCGCCGGCGTGGATCACCAGCAGACCGAGCAGCGCGGCCAGTGCCGCGCGAGCAATCGTGTCATCCGCCACGCGACCCGCGACCCAGGCGGCGAGCGGAAAGGCGAACAGGTAGCCGGCCGTGGGCCCCAGCAGGTAGGGCAGCCCACCCATGCCGCCGGCGAAGACCGGCAGGCCAGCGGCGCCGAGTCCCAGGTAGAGCAGCAGCGCGCCGGCCCCGGCGGCCGGTCCCGCGATCCCGCCGATGGCGAGGACCGCGAGGTCCTGCAGGGTGAACGGCACCGGGCTCCCCGGGACGGGGATGATGATCCGGGCGGCGATCGCCACGATGAGGGCGCCGATCCCGATGGCGAGGGCGCGCCGGGCGGCGCGGCTCCAGCCCCCGACGACCGGGGCGGTTTCGATCCTGGTGTTGGGCATCAAACCCGTTCCACGCTGAGGGCCACTGCGTTGCCGCCACCGAGACAGAGCGTCGCGAGGCCCGTGCGGGCGCCCCGGTCCTGCATCGCGAAGAGCAGAGTGGTGAGGACCCGCGCGCCGCTCGCCCCGATCGGATGCCCGAGGGCGATCGCGCCGCCGTTCACGTTGACGCGGTCCCAGTCCCAGCCGAGGGCGCGGCCGTCGGCGATGGCCTGGACCGCGAACGCCTCGTTGGCCTCGATGAGGTCGTATTCGCCGATCGACGCGCCGGTCTTCGCCATCAGGTTCTGCACCGCGACGATGGGCGCGAAGAAGAGGTCCCGGGGCTCGCCCCCGCCGGCGGCGTACGCCGTGATCCGCGCCAGCGGCGTGAGGCCGTGGGCCTGGGCGAACGCGGCCGACGTCACCACCAGGGCGCTGGCGCCGTCGTTCAAGCCCGGGGCGCTGCCCGCCGTGACCGACCCGTCCTTCTCGAACGCCGGCTTCAGCGCCGCCAGGGCCTCGAGCGACGTTTCCTTGCGGGGACACTCGTCTTTCTCCACCACCGTGTCGCCCTTGCGCCCTGGAATAGCGACCGGAACCGTCTCCGCCTTGAAGCGGCAGGCCTCGATGGCGGCCACCGCCTTTTGATGACTGGCCAGCGCGAAGCGGTCCTGCTCGTCGCGGCTCACTCCCGCTTTGCGCGCGGTGTACTCGGCGAGATTCCCCATGTGCTGGTTGGAGAACGAGTCCCACAGGCC